>JAITHM010000101.1 GCA_031279965.1 Spirochaetaceae bacterium | reverse complement strand
TTAAGTTCAAGCAGCGAAACAAACACCGCGCCGGATTTTTCGATTTTTCGGATGCGGCCGTATTGAATAAGATACGAAATATTTGACGTCGTTACATTCTTTCCAAGGTGGTTTGCCGCCCAGACACTGGCCTCTTTTATTGTCAAAAAATGCTTTTCGCCGGAGGGCGTGGAAAAAAGATTTTTTTGAGAAGGGGTTTGCACTGTTTTGACAATCATTTTTTTATATTAGGTTGTTTTACGTCTGTAGACAAGCCGGTCGCAGTCCACACCGGTCAACGCCTTAACGAGCGCGGTCTTGCCGTGGTCAATATGCCCGGCTGTGCATATTATTAACGGATATTCCATAGCTGCCTCTTAAATGGTATCGTTTTTTAAGCGGGAGGGGGAAGAAGCCATAAGAGTAGGCGCCCTGGAAATACAGACTGGACAAAGTGAAAGCGAGAGGATATACTGGAAAGAATGGGAAGTCTACCGCGCGCTAAAATTAATGATTATTATGAGCAATTTAAGCCGGTTAATGTAACCTTCACGAAGGAGGTTATTAATGTAACAGGGCTGTTGACTGAAATGGTCAATTTAAAATGTACCTCGGATTTCTTTCCTTGTGTGATTTATTCAACCTCGTTTGAAGGTGCACAAGTCGTTGCCAACAATAAATCAGGCATTTTTGAGAGGCTGCGCATAACCAATAATGCGTTGAGCATCCGGTTTTGTTTCAAAATTCCCGCGACAGACGAGCAGATTGCCTTCCTTGTACCGGCACACTTTACTTCTAGCGCGTTGTATGGCGGTTCGCAAGATATGTCGCTGTTTAACCTCCAATTTTCGCAACGTCCTCCCGATGACCTCATTGAAATTATGGGAAGGGTACTAGAAGCGAACTATTACTACACAAAGTGTAAGAACAAGCTTTTTGCAGTAGGTCCTGACGCGTACCGGAAAATGCGGTTTATTAACAAGGATGTTCTTATTGCTGTCGGAAACGCCACCTACGGCTGTTTGTTACGCGAATTTGCCTTTGGGTCAATGCGCTTTATTTTAAAAGGCGCTCCGCAAGAAATTCTCAACAAACCAGCCAAAATACGATTAAGTTTTGATGAGCCGCAGGAAACACTCATTCTTGATGGTTCTATCGCAAAGTTTGAAGCTGTCATAAATCACCCTGATGTGTCGGTCGTCACTCTTGCGTTAAGCGATCCAGTTCCGCTTCCTTACAAGGCGCGGCTTTGCGATTATGTTACCACACTTCGTCTGCTTACCTCAAAATTATCTCCTGATGATGAATATACCCAGCCAGAAGAGGAAGCTTCTGGCATTGAGCCGGAAACCACTGAAGAAGACACAGGCGCAGAGGGGGCCGCCGCGGAGGAAAGCGCGGATAAACTTGCTACATGATACCTGGCGATGATGTCCGGCTGGCCTTTATAACACTTTCTCCTGAATTTGCCGGGCGCATCCCGCCGGGAATACTTGATCCTGATATTCCTCTTCCGGTAGAACTGCCTCCTGGAGAAACATCTTTTAATACCGAAAATCTTACGCTTGACATGATTATTCCTGGCCTTATCCGCCTGATTGCCGCGGGAGAACCGGCGGAACATCTTTTCTATTACCGGAACTGCGTGCTTGCCCTTCGGCCTGAAATCGAAAAAGAGCTTAGCGGTGCAGCGCTGGTTAAAGCAAAAAACGGCGATTTTGACCAGGCGCACGAGATTATCCGTATGTTAAAGGCCTTGTTTCCCGCTTCGCCCGGAGTCTTGTTTCTGGCGGCGCTTACGTTGGAAGAAGAAGCCGGCGCACTTGAACGGGCAGGACAGGACGACGAAGCGAAGCGCACGGCAGCCAAAGCCGAAAAAGCTTACCGGGAGGCACTTGCCGGGGACGAACCTATCAGCGAGGCGCTCTTATGTGCGGCATTTTTTTTCATGAAGCAGCAGGATTTTGCCACAGCACGGGAATATTTTTCTGAATATGCAGCAACAGCGCCTGACGGTGATCAAAAAGAGCGAGCATTGGAAGAAATACGGCGCATTGAGCAGTACCGTCTTGACGACGAACATTACCGGAATGCCTGGCTCTTTATCTCGTCGGGGGAAGAAGAGCGAGGAATGGCAGAACTGCGGATTTTTCTGGAAAAAAACAGCAGCGTTTGGAATGGCTGGTTTTTGCTGGGGTGGGCATTACGGCGGCTTGGGCGCTGGCAGGATGGCGCGGCGGCGTTTCGCAAAGCGCTTGAGTTGGGCGGCAGAACGGCGGACAGCCGCAACGAACTTGCCATTTGTCTTATCGAATTGGGAGAACTTGACACGGCACAACGGGAACTTGAATCAGCTCTGGCGTATGATCCGGAAAATGTCAAAATAATTTCTAATCTGGGAACATTATATCTGCGCAGGGGCGATGCGGCAACAGCAGAATCATTTTTTAGAACTGTATTGGAGCTTGAACCAAACGACCCTCTCGCACAACAATTCTTGAAAAGGATAGACTCAGAAGAATGCCGGAAGGACTTATAGAACTTATAACCGAAGTAATAACTTCGTGGCAGGTTATTGCCGTTGTTATTGCCTTTTTTCTTTACTGGTCTCTTGTTTCAATGGCAATAACGCCCCGGGAACCACGGCCTGAAAAATCGCCGCAGTTAAAAAAACTCAAACGCCCCCGGGAAAAAGACTCTGAACTTCCGTCGGATATTGATACGGGCGATCTTGGACTTGGAGAATGATAAAATATGGATATTCTAGAATTCAGCTTTAACGCTGTTGCGCCGCTTTTTATCGTCATTTTTCTTGGCTGGTTTATCGCACGCCGGGGACTTTTACAGGAAAAAGAAATTACATTTCTTAATGCGCTTTGTTTTCGTTATTTGCTGCCCATCTATATTTTCAGCAGCGTTATGACGGTTGATTATAGCCGTGAATTCAACTTTCGTATGTTCGCCGTGTTTTTTTCCGGTGTTTCCCTCATTGCACTTGCCTCGTTGTGCGTAGCCTCACTGGTAATACGTGACCCTGCGCGGCGCTGTATTTTTATCGTCAACTCGTACCGGTCAAATAATCTGATATACGCGCTGCCGCTTGCCGCGAATCTTTTTGGCGATGCTGGACTTAAACCAGCGGCTATGCTGGTCCCGTTTACAATCATCATTTTTAATGTCTATTCGGTTCTTATCATGGTGCTTTATAAAAACAAAATTAACAGCGCGGATAACCATAAAAAATTGTCACGGGAACTGAGCGGTACACTTTTTGAAGTTATCAAAAACCCTTTGATCATAGGTTCTGCGGCAGGAATACTTATCGCGTTAACCGGTTTGGACATTCCGTTTTTTTTGCGTAAAGGCATAAACTCGATAGGAGCTGCCGCTTCGCCGCTTTCGTTGCTGCTCCTTGGATCTCAGATTGATTTTTCAAAGCTCCGGCAAGACATTGGAGCAGCGGCAGTTTCATGTATTATCCGGCTGGTGCTCTGCCCGCTGATCACGACGCCCGCATTGATTTTGCTGGGGTTTCGCGGCCCCGAGCTAAGTACACTTGCGATAGCATTTGCCGCCCCCTGTGCGATTGCCACCTTCATCATGTCCCGTAATTATCAAATTGCCGCCCGCTTTGCCGCGCAGACAGTATATCTTTCCACCGTGCTTTCGATTTTTACGATTTTTTGCCTTATTTCAATCTTGCGTGCCCTCAAATATTTTTAGGGCAGTGTTTGTCTCCTGCTGGTTTTGCCCGTTTTTTCAGCTATTTTCAAATTGGAATTACCAACGATCAGTTTAGAACACTAGCCCCTTATTGGCAAGTCATGCTATACTGGCACTAACATGGAATTTCAATCACTTGAATTAGCAGAAGAATTAAAAAAAGCGCTCTTTGAGGCAGGTTATGTTAATGCAATGCCTGTTCAGGAGAAAACCATCGAGTTAGGGCTTGATGGACGCGATCTCTATGTGCAGTCACAAACCGGAACCGGCAAAACCGCCGCGTTTCTTATCATTATTTTTCACCGTTTAATGACCGATCCCGCACTTAAAGGACGTAAGGCGCTTATTATGGTGCCTACCCGCGAGCTTGCCGTGCAGGTTGAAGAAGAAGCAAAAGTTTTGGGACGTTATCTTCCATTTAAGACAGGAAGTTTTTATGGCGGTGTCGGGTATAGTGAGCAGCAAAAACTCCTCCGCGCAGACGCACAAATTCTTGTTGGTACGCCTGGCCGGGTGCTCGACCTTAATTCCAGCGGCGAAATGAATCTTATGGACATTGCCTTTCTTGTGCTTGACGAAGCCGACCGGATGTTTGATATGGGCTTCTATCCAGACCTCCGCAAGCTTATCAAAGTTGTGCCACCGCCGGAACGCCGCCAGACGATGCTCTTTAGTGCAACACTCAATGTATATGTTAAAAATCTTGCACTTGAGTATACCAATAATCCGCTTGAAATTGAAATTGCGCCGGACACCATCACTGTTGAGGAAATTGACCAGTTTCTCTATCACGTGCCTTCAGATAAAAAATTTGCCCTGCTCCTTGGCATTATGCAGCGGGAGAAGCCGGAAAGTGCGATTATTTTCTGTAACACAAAACGCTATACGGAAACTGTTGCCCGCCGCCTTCGTGCCAATGGCATTATGTGCGAGTTTATTTCAGGTGATTTGCCGCAAAAGAAACGGCTTACACTTATCGAAGACCTTAAGGCAGGAAAGTATCGTTATTTGGCGGCGACTGACGTTGCAGCGCGCGGACTTGATATAGAAGCCCTTGCTCTTGTGGTAAACTACGACCTCCCTGCCGAGACAGAAAATTATGTGCACCGCATTGGCCGCACTGCCCGTGCGGGAGCAAATGGTAAGGCGATCTCGTTTGCCAGCGAGCAGGATGTCTACGAACTTACCGACATAGAGCGCTATATTGGCAAAAAAATTCCCGCCGAAATCGCCCGCGATGACCTTTACGCCGATGATGCCAGCCGTGGCGGGCAGAATGAAGGCAGAGGAAGGGATCGTGACAGACAGAATCGCGGTGAACGGACTGGGTGCCGCCAGGAATCTGACCGCCGTAAAGAATCTGGCCGGCAACACGGCGGAGCACGACAAGAGCATGCCCGGCAGCAACGTAACACACAGCGGGAACATGGCCGGCAAGAACGCGGTACACGGCAGGAATATCTGGAACAGGATGGCGTTAGGATAGCGCCGGTGAATATGCTTGCCAAAATGTCGATTGAAGAGCGCATGGCCTATTACGAACAAAAATACGGTACAAAAGTCTGGAAACCGGAACCACGGCTAGGAGGGAGCGCTAGAACAGAAAAAAAGAAAAACAACCGCAGAAAAAACGGCCGTTCCGGCGGGCGCCCCCCCCACGCCGCAGCCGCCTCGACGTCCCGATCAGGGACCGGCAGCCCCCCGGCAGCTTCCGCTCCCTCCACTTCGCGTTCTGCGACAAAGGGAGCCGGCACTCAGACTAAAAAGGGCGTTTTCGCCCATATTGCCGCTTTTTTCAGCAAAGACAAATCCTAAGGCAAAGGATGATGCGAACTTTTGAAAAATCCAGCAAGCTGGACAAAGTATGCTACGACATACGCGGGCCGGTGCTGGAAGAAGCCCAGCGGCTTGAGAATGAAGGATTCAGGATACTAAAACTCAATATTGGGAATCCTGCCGCCTTTGGGTTTACCGCACCTGATGAAGTTATTCATGACATTATCGTTAATTTGCACAATGCCCAGGGTTACTGCGATTCGGCGGGGCTTTTTGCAGCCCGAAAAGCGATTATGCAGGATTTTCAAACGAAAGGCATTATGGATGTTACGATAAATGACATCTGGACGGGTAATGGCGTCAGCGAATTAATCATGATTGCTATGCAGGCACTGCTTAATTCTGGAGATGAAATTCTTGTTCCCATGCCCGATTACCCGTTATGGACGGCGGCGATAACCCTTGCCGGCGGCACCGCAGTACACTACCGCTGTGACGAAGCTTCTGATTGGCAGCCCGATCTGGCCGATATTCAGTCAAAAATAAACTCCAAGACCAAGGCGGTTGTCGTCATCAATCCGAATAACCCAACAGGTGCGGTCTACGACCGGTCAATTCTCGAAGGTATCGCGCGCTTTGCCCACGAGCACGAACTTATCGTGTTTGCCGACGAAATTTACGACCGCATCACCTATGATGATGTTATGCATACCTCAATGGCTTCGATCGACAGTGAAATTCTTACCATTTCTTTTAACGGACTTTCCAAAGCGTACCGCGCCGCCGGCTTTCGTTCCGGCTGGATGGTTCTGTCGGGCAACAAGAAATCAGCCCAGAGTTACCGCGAAGGATTGAATATGCTGGCTAATATGCGTCTTTGCGCCAATGTTCCCGCACAATTTGCCATACAAACAGCGCTGGGAGGGTATCAAAGTATAAAAGATTTTGTATTACCCGGGGGGCGTCTTCGTGAACAGCGCGATGTTGCAATTTCATTGCTACAGCAAATCCCCGGTATTGATGTTGTTACCCCCCGTGGCGCACTCTATTGTTTTCCAAAAATAGACGTTAAAAAATTTAACATTACCAACGATATGCAGTTTGTTCTTGATTTCCTCAAAGAGGAGCATATTCTTGTAATTCATGGCACGGGATTTAATTGGTGTGAAAACGACCATTTTCGCATTGTATTCCTTCCCGAAAAAGAAATGCTCACTACAGCCATCACTCGTTTAGGCAGATTTCTTGATAATTACCGTCAGAAGATAAGTTGAAGCACAACACTGGCAAGCTATGTTGCAGGAACTCCGGTAATTGAGCTAAGCCGCTGGAGCGTAAGCTCACGGACAAGTTCGCCGGCATGAGCGCGCGGGTCACGAAGCCGAAGCCGGTGCGCAAGAGCGGGTGCCGCCAACATGCCAATATCCTCGCTGATAACATACGCGCGTCCCCGGATAAAAGCCAGTGAGCGGGCCAGTGCAAGAAGATGAAGCGCCGCACGCGGCGATGCTCCAAGCTGGAACGCCCGGTGGGTTCTCGTATCGCGGACAAGATCAGCAATCATTTCTTTAAGTGCAACATGACAGAAAACTGCCGCAGCAGCCTTCTGTAAATCAAGGAATTCGTCAATAGAAATCACTGGCTCAATTGAAGCAAGCGTGGTTTCGGCGGGATTTTCATCGAGGATGGCAAGCTCAACATCACGGTCAGGGTAACCCAGGGAAAGCTTTATCATAAAACGATCTAGCTGAGCAGCAGGCAAAGGGAATGTGCCTTCACTTTCAATGGGGTTTTGCGTTGCTATGACAAAAAACGGCTCGGGCGGCTTATGGCTCGTGCTGCCGATAGTAACTTGCCGCTCGGCCATTACCTCAAGGAGAGCGGACTGCACTTTAGGCGTCGTCCGGTTAATCTCGTCGGCAAGCACGATATTCGACAAGACAGGGCCGGGCACAAAGCGAAATGAGCGCGTATCAGGATCAAAGACATCGACTCCGGTAATATCGTAAGGAAGCAGATCGGGAGTAAACTGAATCCGTTTAAAACGAGTCTCCCGTCCACCGCCGCCAATCAGCGCAGCAATGGTTTTTGCTACTGTTGTCTTACCTAACCCCGGATTATCTTCGAGCAATGCGTGACCACGTGCAAGAACGCAGGCAATAAGCAATTCCAGAAAGCCGCGCTTTCCTCGAATAACTTTCTCTGCCCCCTCGATCAGGGCAACCGCGCCAGCATTCTCTACTGCTTCATGCTCCATACAAAAACATCATATCATTTTCCCTGAGAGCTGACAAGAGAGCATCGCTTAGAAAAACACTGCGCATGCGTTTTTGGACGAACCAGGTCTGCCGCTCACAGGGGGCGGATACGCTCAAACGGCGCTTTGTTCTGCACGACAACTAAAAGTAAGCTTGACGGGGATTTTATTATCCGTTACCGTTGCCGTATGGAGTAAAACACATGAAAAATCATATCAACACGCTTATCATAGCGCTTACCGTTATAATTTGTGTGACGATAACATCAGTTAATCTTATTGCGTTAAAAGTAGCGCAAAACAATTATATAACCGTTACCGGTTCCGCTACAAAATCATTTGTATCAGACTTGATCGTGTGGCGCGGTTCATTTTCAAAAACTGCGCGAACTACAAAAGAAGCGTACGAAAAACTAAAAAACGATACCATAGCGGTAAAAAATTATCTTGTTTCGAATGGCATACAAGAAAATCACATTATTCTTTCATCAATCAATACCAACGAAAATTACGAGTATGAATACAATCAGGATGGCAGGATGACAAAGCGAACTTTTACTGGTTACACACTTACACAAAGTGTAAAAATCGAATCATCTGAAGTTGATAAAACAGAGAAAATATCGCGTGATATAACAGAATTAATAGATCTGGGCGTAGAATTTTTTTCGATGCCGCCTGAGTATTATTATACGCGCCTTGATGAACTCAAGCTCGATTTAATCCAAAAATCAACAGAGAATACACGGCTGCGTGCAGAAACTATTGCACGGGAAGCGGGCGGCAAACTTTCAAAACTAAGGACGGCGTATCTGGGAGTATTTCAGATAACGCCTGAAAATTCATCAACAGAAAGTTATAATTCAGGTGGTGTTTATGATGTCAGCTCAAAAAATAAAACGGCCTTTATTACAACGCGCCTTGAATATTTATTAAAGTGATGTGCTTTTTTCAGGGGTAGTAAATGAACTCGCTTGAAACAATATTTGAAGACCTGCAAAGAGCGCAGAAAGAACTTGCGCTTACAGGCGGCAGTGCAAAAAAAAGAGCTCTACAGGCGGCGGCAGATATGTTGGAAGCAGAATACGCCTCGATACTCGCCGCAAATGCGTGCGATGTCGACAGGGCGCGCCGGCAGGGAATGAAAGAACCGCTCGTTGAACGCCTGCTTTTAACCCAGCCCCGCATTGCCGAAATGGCCGCCGCTGTTCGCATTATCGCTGCGCTTGATGATCCCGCCGGCAAAGTTAAAGCGGGGTGGACACGGCCGAACGGCCTTTTTATCGAAGAAGTAACCGTGCCACTTGGCGTTGTGGCAATCATCTATGAATCACGTCCCAATGTCACAGTGGATGCCTTCGCATTGGCGTACAAGACCGGCTGTGCAATACTGCTTCGCGGTTCTCAGGCGGCGAAAGATTCAAATCTGGCGTTGGTTGCCGCGCTTAAACAGGGGCTGGCTCGCAGCGGCGGCGTATGCGGCGCACTGGCAATTGCAACAGGCGGACACGACGAGGTTGACAAGATTCTTCATGCACGGGGTAAAATTGACGCGGTACTGCCGCGCGGCGGCCATGAACTTATCAGAAAAGTTGTTGAGGAGGCTCGTATTCCTGTAATTGAAACAGGAGAAGGCAACTGCCATATCTACGTTGAAGCAAGCGCTGTTATGAATGACGCGGTTCGTATTATTGATAACGCGAAAACACAGCGGCCAGGTGCCTGCAATGCGGTTGAGACGCTTTTGGTTGAAGAAGCAGCGCTTGCCGAACTTGTGCCGCTTCTTGCCGGAACTTTTGCCGGTAGAGTTGAGCTCCATTGCGACAGCCGCGCTCTTTCCGCCTTTGCATCCTGTTCCGTACAGGGTCTTATTACCACAGCCGCATCAGAAGCTGATTGGTCAACTGAGTATCTTGATTTTATTCTTGCCGTTAAAACAGTTGATTCACTTGACGAAGCGATTTCTCATATTAACCGGTATGGCACTGGTCATAGCGAGGCAATTTTGACAGGAAATTTAACGCATGCTGAGCAGTTCCGGCGCGAAGTGAACGCCGCTTGTGTGTATGTGAACGCATCAACACGCTTTACTGACGGCGGTGAATTTGGTTTTGGCGCGGAGCTTGGCATTTCCACACAAAAATTTCATGCACGCGGCCCGATGGGGTTGTCAGCTCTTACCACAAGCAAGTATCTGATAAGTGGTGCAGGCCAGATACGGAATTGATCACCTGATAACACGGTATATGCCGCATTTAAGATAGTGCGACTCATCATAACCAACCAGCACAGGATGACAGGATGCCTGAGCGCGAAAATCAAGCTCAATAAGCCGGCGGCCCGCATCACCTGCTGCTGACACAATTACTTTTTTAAAGTGTTCCTCACGAAACGCAAAGCTGCATGAACAGGTTACTAGTATACCGCCAGGATTTATCAGTTTAAGCGCACGATAATTTATCTCGTTATAGCCTTTAACCGCGTTGGCACGCGCCGCGTGGGATTTTGCAAAGGCCGGTGGATCAAGAATGATCATATCAAAACGTTCTTTAGTTCGTTCAAAACGGACAAGCACATCAAACACATCTGCTTCCATTGTGCTGATAGAATCGCTTACGCCGTTCAAGATGGCATTGCGCTTCCCAAGTTCAAGTGCATTTTTCGACACATCCACAGCAATTACCCTACCGGCCCCCGCGTGTGCAGCATGAATGGCAAAGCCACCGCTGTACGAGAATGCATCGAGCACACGGCCGCCTGCCGGAGTAACGCGCGCTGCCACACGGTGATTTTCCCGCTGGTCAAGAAAGTGCCCCGTCTTCTGCCCGCCAATCAAATCGACAATAAATGGGAAGCCGTTTTCAAAAATAACAATGCCGGCGGCGGGAAAATTCCCTTCAACAAGACCTTCACGGGGCGGCAGTCCTTCAATTTCCCGAACACCTGCCGGAGACTTTTCCACAATACCTGCCGGAGCATCAAGCAGCCAGGGAAGCGTCTCGCGGAGCGCCGCGTAAACAAGCTCACGACGGGCTTCAATCCCCGCAGAGAGAATCTGAACGGCAAGGTACGAACAGGGCGGCCCGCATTTTTCCCGGACATGAATAGGAGTAAGCGGGAGGTCAAGAGGGGAAACGTCGTCATAATTCCAGCCAACAAAGCGGTCGATGATAAGGCCCGGCAGAAAATCTGCTTCGGCAAAAACAAGGCGGCACGAAACATCAGTACCGGTAAGTGCGCGGCGTTCGACGGCCTCCCGGATACGGCGTTTAAAAAAACCTTCGTCAGCACCTTCTTTTGACGGACTGTAAATACGTGCAACAATTTTTGAGGCTGGATTCCCAAAAGCGCGGCCCATGTAGTGTTTGTTGAAACTTTCAACATCCACACATTCGCCAGGGACAATTTCAGCAGACTGGCCACCCTTTCCCGCTACGACAGCTTCAACTTCATTATCGTAAACCCATGGATGGCCGCAGAGGATGCGCTGTTCTTCGCCCTTTTTAAGTATAATACGTTTTATCATTACCGCATAAAATCATGGAGATGATTTTAAAACAAGGCTTTTTTCCATACCTTCAATTTCTTTGATAAGCGAAAGCCAGTAATTTGCTTCATTTTGTGATGTATAGGGACCAACACGCACGCGGTACCATATCTTGCCATTCACCGTGCTATCCTGAATAATCGACGCAATGCCTTTGAGTGCAAGAACACCACAGGCGTTGTCTGCGTGACTTTTGGAACCGAATGCTCCCGCCTGTACCCAGTAATCAGTAATTCGTGATTTTCGTGCTGGTGCCGCCTGCGCTGCCTTGGCCGCCGCCGGAGACAGGGCCGTCTGGCGGGCTGCCTGGCCCGATGACTGCCCGGATTTCGGCGCGGCGGCGGGAGAAGCCGGTTTTGGCGCAGCAGCTGATTTAACAGCTGATTTAACAGGGGCATTCGGTTTGGTCGCGGCAACAGCACCGGCGGCGTTGGAAGGGGCCGCTTCTACAGGTGCGGACTCAACCTTGACTACCGGCGTACTGTGTATATTGATGTAGGTACGCGATGTGCCGTCATTTGCCCGCTCAACTTTGACGTTTTCTGGATTTTCACCATTGATATAGATGATATTTTCGCCGCCTGCTTGACCCGCCGGCGGCTGTCCTGCCGAATTATTCGGATAACGCGGTGTCTGCCCATCGGCATTTACCGGTGCCGGTGGCGGCACTGCGTCCAGCGGTGGTACAGGCGGCGGCGGCACACTCTCAAGCCGTCCGCCCGAACTTACCACAGCACGTGAACCGGCGCTCTGCAAAGCGGCCGCCCGGACAGACTCTACTGCCGAATAACTTTTGGGCGAAAACGCAAGAATCGAAACACCGATGACTATTACCAGAAATAATCCAACCGAAACTGAAACCAATAATAATTTTTTCTTTTCCATAAATCTTACCAGCGCTCACAAACTTCATGGATACACATCAGCGTCTTATCAAGCTTTCGCTCAAAATTGCCGCGGAATATCCCATTATCTATGCTATAAATATCGGTTTTTTTTTCAAAAAATTGAGTTTCATAAAAATGCCGGACGAATGATTTTTGATTTAAAAACCGGCGGATAATCATGTACAACGGTAATTTGTCCCGCTTTTTCGCGCGAAAAAGCCGCAGCAGAAAAGGCGCGCGAATTACAATCACCGCGTCAAGGCGCGGCCACACCTGTGTTTTATGCAGCAGTGCGGCGTTAATTACCGCATCAGAGTGCGGATACGCGCTTAGCCATGTTTCAATATGCTGATCAACACGGGGATGAACGATTGCTTCCAGTGCGGCAAGTTCCGCGGCGTTTCCAAACACGATGCGGCCAAGCGCTTTCCGGTCGACACGGCCGTCATTATGCACCACAGCATGCCCCCAGCGGCGGGCAATTTCCGCATGAGCATTATCAAGAACTGTCCAGCCAAGTTTATCAACATCAAGCACCCGCCAGCCCCGCGCTTCGAGCAGGGAACCGGCATAATTTTTCCCGGCGCAGGAAAGGCCGGTAAGTCCAATCAACATTACTGACGAACAATGTATGCGTCGTTAAAGCCGATATTCGCGTAAAGTATCGTGTTAAGCGCCTTTTCAGCGTCTCTTCTATCCTGATAAGGGCCTATTTTAACCCGGTAATGCATTATGCCGTTAATATTCTTGCCAAAAATCTCTGCATTGGGGCAGTTGCTGTGGTAAAGCTTGCGCCATGTTTGCTGTGCAGAGGTAAGGCCGGTAAATGACCCAACCTGCACCCAGAAGCCTGAATATGGTTCAGCCAGATTAACGGTAGGTGCCGGTAAGAAGAGCGTTGCCGGAGCTCCCGGTGCACCGGGCGGTGTAATTGTAATTGAACCGCCAGCCTCGTCATAAATTTCAATTCGTGTCGCCGGCTGCTGGTATTGCGGTTGTTGATAGTGCTGGTACTGCGGCTGTTGATACTGTGGCCGGTACGGCGGCTGTTGCCGTTGGGACTGTTGCTGCTGTTGTTGGTATTGATTGCCTCCCTGCTGCTGTTGCTGCTGGGACGGATAGCGCGGCGGTTGTTGTTGCTGCTGATAATACGGCGGCGGTGTTTGGTCATAGCGCGGTGGCTGCTGTTGATACTGTCCATACTCATCCTGCTGCTGGTATTGCGGATAGCCTGGAATTTCCTCGTAATAAGGCTGAGAGGGCGGAGAAGGCTGCGGCGCGGGAGCCGGTTTGGGCTGCGGCCGCTGCTGTTGTGCCGGCGGCGGCGACTGCTGCTGATATTGAATCTTTTCTTCCTGATACGGCCGTTGTGCAGGGCTTTCATAGGGTAAATTCTCTGTCGAGCGGGCACGCGGTTTGTCCGGTATGCTCGCGCTTACTATATTCTGTGCGGCAATTTGCTGTGCCGAAGCAGCATCATCAAAGAGGCGCTCGATAAAACGGGTAACGGCCCGCCGTATCTCATTGACCTGGAGCTCGCTCAGCGATGACGAACAATCAAGCACAAGATAGATCAGAGCCGAGCGCCGTGCATTGGTAAAATCAGCAACCTTTTTGCTTTGAACTTCGCTGTTAAGCTGCCATTCATTTCCTGCATAGCCGGGTTGTTTGTACCATTGCATCAAAGTAGACTCACTAAAGTTGTCGTGGAGCGTAATCGTATATTCTATACCCTCGGTAGTGCGTTTCCCGTCAACTGGAGTCTTATGCGCCAGGGTCATGCCGGAAGCACTCAAGGCGGTAAGGCTGTAGCCCGTTTTGCCGTCATGGGCGATACGGCCTTCGATATAGCGGGCAGAACCTTCCGGCGCGCCGTAGTAGCCATCAAACGTCAGGCGGACTATGGTACCAACAGGATAGGCGGGAACAGTAAAAGTAAGATTTACCACCGGCGTCCAGATATTGAGATCGTCGGCAATTACCCGCAAGCGTTCTTCAATTTGGGAAAGATCGTTAAGATAGGCAACGTGATCCGGCGAACTGGACACCGATTCAAGCGTGCGGGCAAATTCAGCTTCATTCGTTACGTCTTTTCCAGGGATGCCGATGGCCCAGGCATCAATCTTTTTGCCACTGACACGCCGCGATTTAATCTGCTGGCTAACGTAGTTCATATATGACGATGTCTGTTTTCCGGCAAAGCTTACGGAACCACCTGGCGCCGGCAGTTCAACATCTGTTGATGCAGTATCAAGCCCATCAGTAAAAGTAATAACACTTACTGTTTCTATATGCTGAGGCAGCTCTCCCTGTTTGTCCAGCGCGCTAAGGTTTTCCAGCACGGTATGTTCCGCGTAATAGAGCGCCGTACCAACGGAGCGCGAAGGCGTATAGCGCACATTGAGCCGTTCAAGCAGTTCACGCCGTCCCGCCGGATCAAGGGGAACTAGCGCCGCAGGGGCATCAACTTTATTAGAAAAAAGCGCAAGGCCAATATAGATGCCATCGTTAAGCCTTTGCCCTGTTCGCGCCCCTCCTGATGGCGGTGGGACTGGAGCACTCGCCGGTATATCAGTACGCTGTGGCTCCGACGACGGTGCAGCCGCACGCAGATTCCAGGGAATAGTGGCAAGCTGGGCGGCCATTTCTTCTTCCGTTATTTTTTTCCCGTTGGGAAAAACAGTAACCGGATCGACCGGCTTGCCGGGGGCAATATGCGTAACAAAATAGTAATAGTTCACAAGGGGCGGCGGCAAATTGCTATCAACAACCTGAGTAATGCCCGAGTTGATTTCCTTTACCAGCGAAATTGTCTTTTCCGCCCGGTTTGCACGGTAAAGGCCATAACCGCCTTCAGCAGGCTTTACTTTACTCCAGTCAAGCGCAATTTGCCTGCTTGTTGGTGATGCCGTGGTAACGTGGAGTGCCGGATCATTAACACCTCCCGCATAGACGCCTAAACCAAGAAAAAAGCATAGTGCGGAAAGTGCAGTCTTTTTATGAAGCACATAGAATTGTAAGCCGAATCCTTTCAAATTCACGTTATTCTTCCCTCCCAGGGGCCCGTAGAACGCGCCGATTATTCCCATTTCATGAGTTCTTTATCTTATATATCGGTTTTTTCACTGCGAACATAAGATTTTTCCATATTCAAGCCGCTATGAGTATACACCTTCGTGTTAAATCATTCTATCCTTATGCTTTGGTAAAGTTCGCGCTGGGCGCCGCCTGCCGTATCAAAACCGGAGGGTTTCCACCATATAACGGACATCGGGGGCATCATCCGCGCCGGCTTGCCGGGTCATTTCAATAACAAAAACCATTGATGAACGGTCCCGGGAAATAAGAACTTTCTTTATTGTGTACGAGCTTATCTGCGAACGGCGAACATCGGGCGTACCAATCGTATAGTTTGATGCAGCGGTACCGGTATTCCGTTCAAGCTGAATAACAAATGACGAACTCAAGTTCCCGCCGCCGCCGCGCTGCACCGGTTTAAGTACCGCACGATAGGTGGTGTTGTGGTCAAAATCACGGAATTCAATGCGGTCTCCGGCGGGGTTATGGCCATTTTCAAGCGAAATATAGAGCGGTATCCCTTGCCGGAGAAAATTCACGCCATAGCGTCCCGCCAGCTGAGCGTTCTGCGCGATAAGCCGAAAAAGCGCGCCGCTGCCGTCTTGTCCGGCTTCTATAGGAAGATTGTGCTTATACGGGACACGCCCGCCCCGGATAAAATCATTTGCCGCAACATCAACGATACACAGTTCTGCCCAAGGAAGCAGAGTTGCCTCTTCAACCCCATATTGGGCAAAAATATACGTTTTTCCATCTTCCGAAAAGCCAAGATCAGTAAAAACCGCGACATCTCCCGCGGAAAGTTTCAACGCGCACATGATAAACGCGCAAAAACACCAGAAACGTGATTGTTTTCGCATTACGAGTTCCTCAACTAGACTTTCGGCATAAAAAAACGCCGCCTGTAGAGTGAATATCTTTCGTCTGGATATTCTTTTCGCTTTAATCTATGCTATCTTTATGACACTTTCAAGACATACCTTTCTTCTAAAACTGGGGATTACCATTGCAGCGACCGTGTTAGGCGGTATTGCGCTGATTGCAGCACGCATACTTCCCGCATATCCTGAATTGGTTGCCGCTGCTGTCAAACGTCCGGGTATTACATTTATTACTGATCACCTGCCGCCGCCCATTCCCTATCTTGCATTTATAACAATGACCATTGCCGTCTGCTATGCGCTCATCGCACTCATTTTGCTGTTCTACTTTTTTGAAAAAACACAATCGGTTGAAGCGCATTTTTTTATATTTTTTGTTTTTTCGTTTGTTTTTGAAATTTTTCGCGCGGCACTGCCCTTGCAGAATACACTGGGTATTCCCTCTGTTTATTTAAGTTTAGGGGCGCATACGCTGGTTTTTTGCCGGTATTTCGGTGTTTTTTCGCTTTTTTGTGCAAGCCTCTATTCAGCAGGATTTAAGGCTGAAAAAGAAGAGAACCTTATCGTTCCGCTTTGTATTATCACACTTTTTATCGCGTTCCGGCTGCCGGTTAATGCGTATACCTGGGATACGTCGCTCTGTATTGTGAGTGATTATCCGTCTACATTTAAGATGCTCGAAATAGCCGTTATTGTTCTTACAGTATTGAGTTTTTTAAGCGGGGCGTACCGGCGGGGAATAAAAGAATATTATGCCATCGCGGCTGGGTCATTTCTTGTACTGAGCGGACGGCAGTTTCTCATTACAGGGGATACCTATCTCCTGCCCATACTCGGCGTTATCTTTCTTGCCTCCGGCACGTACACAATTTGTATTTATCTTCGAAAAATCTATCTTTGGGCTTAAGCCGTTTAGTAGAGCTTTATTAAGCAGTTTAAGGAATCTGCGGCGGGGAATTTCTTCCGCGCCAAGACTGGCAAGATGAACGGTTGGCACCTGGCAGTCAATCAGCGTAATTCCCGCGTCAAAGAGCTGCTCTGCAAGACCGATAAACGCCGCTTTTGAGGCATTGCTGTACCGTGCAAACATTGATTCGCCAAAAAACATTTGGCCAAGCAGAATACCGTAACACCCGCCTGCAAGTTCGCCTTCAAAATAGCTTTCTGCACAATGTGCATAGCCAAGCTGGTACAATTCAGTGTAGGCCGCTATTACATCAGTATTTATCCAGGTGCCATGCTGCCGGGGACGGTGAACCGCCGCACAGTTCTCGATGACGCGGGAAAAAGCCGTGTCAAACCGGAGTTCAAAAATCCCGCGCCTAAAAACTTTGGCCATTGAAGAAGAAATGTGGAGTTTTTGAGGAAAGAGGACAAAGCGCGGGTCGGGCGAATGCCACAGAACCGGCTCGCCGGGATTATACCACGGAAACAGCCCCTGTTCATACGCAGAAAGCAGCATGCCGGGAGAAAGATTCCCGCCTGAGGCAACAATACCCTGAACTGCTGTTTCCGGATCTGGAAACTGAAAGCGGTCATGCTCCAAAAGATACGGGAAGCGCGGATCCGGCCCTTCGTGGCCTGTCATAGCATCAGCCTAATTCGAGCAGCCGGTAAAGGCCGCCGCGTCCACGGCAATAAGCGCCCACGATACCAAAATTATGTTTCAGAAATCCTCCAAACAAATGTCTTGCAAAGACCACACAAATACTATGGATATATGAAATGCTTTGTCAATCAATGCTGATTAGCCGGTTGTAGGCGGCATGTGTTGATTTATTTAGGTAAATTCACTACAAATCCTCTGATGAAATTAGAATATAACTGGAAAAAAAACATAACGCTCTTTCTTGTTGGACAGGCATTCTCTATCTTTGGTTCATTGCTTGTTCAATATGCTATAGTATGGTATATCACGCTAAAAACAGGGTCTGGCTCCATGATGACGGTCTTCATTCTTGCCGGAGTGCTTCCTACATTTTTTATTTCGCCTTTTGCCGGTGTTTGGGCCGATAGATTCAACCGCAAGTATCTTATCAATGGTGCTGATGCTTCTATTGCGGTAACAACACTGATAGTAGCACTTTTTTTTATTGCGGGCTTTGAAAACACCTGGCTGCTTCTTATCTGCGCGGCGCTGCGTGCTCTTGGGCAGGGGGTGCAGCTGCCGGCTGTAAACGCGCTTATTCCCCAGATTATACCGCCGGAATACCTTACCCGGATTAACGGCATTAACAGCAGCATTCAGTCAACAGCGATGCTCACTGCCCCCATGGTAAGCGGGGCGCTTCTTCAGTTTGCATCAATCAATATTATTTTTTTTCTTGATGTTATTACCGCGGCTATCGGCATTGGCATTGTTTTTTGTTGTGTCAAAATTCCGGCAGTTTCCCGCGAGGCAACTTCCGGCGGTCAGCATCCCGAAGCTCAGACTGGAGAGCAGCAGGCGCAGGGCATTGACTACTTCCGCGATCTGCGCGAAGGGGTACGCTATATCAAATCGCACAAATACATACTCAGGCTTATTGTTATTTCCATACTGTTTTTTATTGCGGTTTCGCCGACAGCTTTTCTTACCACATTACAGGTAACGCGGAACTTTGGCCCCGATATATGGCGGCTTACCGCCATCGAAATGGCGTTTTCTTCCGGCATGATGCTGGGCGGTATGATCATCGGGTTTTGGGGCGGTTTTAAAAACCGTGTACATACAATGGCGCTTGCCTGTGCGTTCTTTGGGGTTGAAGCAATAGGGCTTGGCCTTTTGAGTAATTTCTGGCTGTATGTTGCCGTTATGGGCATTATGGGTGTTACAATGCCCATTTATAATACGCCGTCCATGGTGATGATTCAGTCCCGTGTTGATTCAGCCTATATGGGGCGTGTTTCCAGCGTTTTCAGCATGATTTCAAGCCTGATGATGCCGGCGGGCATGGTGATTTTTGGGCCGCTTGCCGATCTTATTTCGATTGACATCATACTTATCATTACCGGTACGCTGATTTCTTTTCTTGCACTGCCGTTCATGTTCAGCCGGAGCCTTCGTGCGGCAGGACTTCCCTGCTAAGGCGGTGCTGGAGCCTGAACTTATCGCCGAAACAGCGGATTATATTGTCGTGTATAAACCGCCGGCGATGCATACGGTTCCGTTGTACGCCGGGGAGAGCGGAACTCTTTTGGACTGGATTACCGGACGCTTTCCCGAAATTCGTGCCGTACGCGGAAAAAAAGCCTGCGAAGGCGGCATTGTTCACCGGCTTGATTTTGAGACGCGGGGGCTTGTGCTTGCTGCGCGTAACCAGCGCGGGTTTGATTTTTTCGTGCACGAACAGAAAAGCGGCCGGTTTATCAAAGAATACCGTGCGCTGACAGCCGCCGCTCCCCATCCTTTGCCCGGGTTTCCCCCTCGTCCGCCGGACAGTTTCTCCGGTCTTCCGGCAATGAAGATGCCGTTTGTCATTGAATCGGCCTTTCGTCCGTTTGGGCCGGGAAGAAAGGCTGTGCGTCCTGTTGTGTCCGCCGCAGGCCCGGCGTATCGCACAGAATTTATTGCATGCAGTCCAGAAGCCGGTACTGTTATGTGCCGGCTGCGGCTTGTCCGGGGCTTTCGCCACCAGATTCGCTGCCACCTTGCCTGGCTTGGACACCCCATCATCAACGACACGCTCTACGGCGGCGTACACCTTAAAGGCAGCCTTCAACTTGAAGCATGTGAACTTTGCTTTGCAGACCCATCCTCCACAGAAACACCTAACTTAAAGACTGTCCGCTGTCTCCTACCTGCCCCTGCTTGACGCTTCCGTTTCGGCAGCAGCAGGCGGCGGGCAGGCTCCACTGCCCGCGTCTGCGCTTGACAGACTGCCGAAACCGTGGTATAGTATACTCAAGGCAAAGCTGCCCCACTTACATTGTAAGGAGAGGTTTATGAAAGTGCTAACATCCCCCGCAGGGTGT
>JAITHM010000079.1 GCA_031279965.1 Spirochaetaceae bacterium | reverse complement strand
GCAGGGCGTCCATCTTCGAAGCGGCGACGGCGTCTCCCTCGGCGTATTTGCCGTAACCGACGCCGTCCATAATTATCAAAACGAGGGGGCCTTTGCGCCCCTTCCACGCGGGATTCTTTGCTAAACCTGTCATACCCAAAGCAGCCTCTTGCTCATTATGCCCATTTTATAAAGCCTGAACGGTAAGGATGTACAAGCGCATCATGTTGAGGCATAATACGGATTGTATGTCCCTGCAAGCCGGTGTCATTACATTCAACACGAACCTGGAAACGATAAGCGTCGCCATCCTTGCCGCTGTTTTTCATCTCGGCACGGCTTGCACTTACAATAAAGTTTTCACGCGAGCGTTCACCATAGTAAAGCTCAACAAGCACTTCGTCTGGATTTAAATCGCCTAAATCAATACGCGCGGTAACATTAAGAAAATCGCCGCGCTGCATCACCGGTTTTGAGTTTGCTTCAATCGAAATAATTCGCAGTTTATTCCACGACTTTCCAAGCTTTTCAAAATAAGCGGCCAGAGAACGGGTATCCGCATAATCATCTTTTGTCATGCGGCGGTAATTTTTAAGCGCAGGAAAATAATATTTGTTCGAATAATCCATCAACATACGATGAGATGACATTGACTGACCTATCTCACACATACACGACTTCATCATTTTTATCCATTCGCGGGGTAGGCCGTCGCGTCCGCGCTGATAAAAGAGTGGAACAATTTCACGTTCCAGAAGATCATAAAGAGAAGCACTTTCAATATCATCTTGAAGGTGTTCATCGCTGTACTCCTCGCCATGCCCTATCGCCCAGCCCACACCGGCGTTATACGCTTCGTCCCACCAGCCATCGAGTACCGAACAGTTAAGAACGCCGTTCATCGATGCCTTCATGCCTGATGTTCCCGATGCCTCAAGCGGCCGACGCGGCGTATTAAGCCAGACATCTGCTCCCGAGGTAAGGTAGCGCGACATGGTCATATCGTAATTTTCAAGGAATACAATCCGGTTCGAAACATCGTGTTTTTCGGCAAAATGGACAATCTCACGGATAAGTTCTTTGCCGGGTATATCGGCAGGATGCGCTTTTCCGGCAAAAATCAGCTGAATTGGCCTTTCATTATCTTTAAGAAGCCGCAAGAGCCGTTCTGGATCCCGAAGCAGAAGATTACCGCGCTTGTACGTCGCAAACCGGCGCGCAAAAGCAAGTGTTAAAATATAGGGTGAAAGTGTATCTTCAGCACGTTGAATTCGCCGTTCAGAAGCTCCGTTGCGCTGTAATGTCTCTTTAAGCCGGTTTCGGGCAAATACAACAAGGCGTTCCCGGCGGCGCTCATGAGTTCGCCAAAGTTCTTCATCAGAAATACGGTTCATGCGTTCCCAGATTGGCAGATCCGTTGGTTCTTCTTCAAAGCGCGGCCCAAAATAACGATCAAGCAGATTGCGCATATTACTGGAAATCCATGTTCGCGGATGAACGCCGTTTGTTACATGGCCAATCGGCACTTCATCAAGAGGCAGACTAGGCCAGAGATTTTTCCACATATTGCGGGAAACAACGCCGTGCAGCGCCGAAACACCGTTTGCATAGGCGGCAAATTTAAGAGCAAGCACGGTCATACAAAAATTTTCTTCTTTATTTGCCGGATTTTCGCGTCCTAAAGCAAGAAAATCATTCCAGGAAATACCAAGAATGTCAGTCCATGAATGCATATATTTTTCCAGCAAAACCAAATCGAAACGTTCATTACCCGCTGGCACCGGCGTGTGCGTGGTAAAAATATTTGTTGGCCAAATCGCCTCGTGCGCCTGGGCAAAAGAAAAGCCTTTTTCAATCATCATTTCCCGCGCCCGCTCTAATGCCAGAAACGCTGCATGCCCTTCGTTCATGTGTGTTGCGGCTGGATTAATACCAAGTGCGCGCAATGCTCGAATACCGCCAATACCCAGGAGTATTTCTTGTCTGATGCGCGTTTCCTTATCGCCGCCGTAGAGCGCTGCGGTAATTTCTTTAAGATCCCGATCTTTGTTTTTTTCAACATTCGTATCAAGAAGATACAACGATGAACGTCCAACCTTTACTTCCCAAATTTGCGCAAAGGTTTCACGGCCTGCCAGATCTACCGAAATAAGGAGCGGTGCGCCGTCTTTGCCTTTTTTAAGTTCAACAGGCATATTATACCAATCATTAACCGGATAAACTTCCTGCTGAAAACCATCTGCATTGATATTTTGTATGAAATACCCCTGCTTATAGAGAAGGCCAATACCAACAAGGGGGAGCCCCAAATCGGACGAGGTTTTCATGTGGTCACCGGAAAGCATACCCAGACCGCCTGAATAAACAGGAAGCGACACATCCATGCCATATTCCATTGAAAAATAGGCGACAACATCTTTATGAGTACCCTTGTACCATGCGGAAAGCTTCTTATAGCGCTGAAAACGGGCGTAGACCTCGTTCAGTGCCGCGATATACGAGTCGTCTTTGGCAACTTCGGCAAGCCGCTTCTGACTTACCATACCTAATGTTTTGACAGGGCTTTGATGGCTTTTCATCCAAACGTCATAATCAAGGCGGATAAAGAGCTGAACAGCGTCAAAATTCCACGCAAGCCAGAGATTGCGCGCGATTTCTTCCAGCGGCTTAAGTGAAGCCGGTAATTTCGGTTTGACCGTATATGTGGAAATATTCATAATTTTTCATTCTATAGCACTCTTCCCATCGATGTCCACCCACCCGCACAGGAAGTCCGCTGATTCTTGCCGAAATAATTCTTGACAGCGCCAAAGCCAATGGTATAATGATAGACAAATCTAGGAGTGATTTATGAAAAAAACTGATTTTGTAAAGCCAACAACCGGCAGCCGTCTTGCCGCGGCGTTTCTTCTTATAGCTTTTATATCGACAACATGCCAAAACCCGGACAATCCTGCCAAACCTGCCGAACAAAAAAAAGCGGAGGAGATCGAATTTCCTCCACCGACGTTGCCTACAGTAACACCGTTAGTCTTTTTTCTTGATGATGAATACAAGCCGGCAGCAGAAGACACCGGACGGACGGGCATAACCACGGTAGGCGATATGCCGCTTAACCGGGTTGTTGTTTCGTCGGAGGATCTTGAGGCAGAGCCCGTCGTCCATCTTTTTGGCCGGTCTGTTCCAGACGGAGTAACGACGTATACAACGGCAACCATGTTTTTTGCCGGCAAGGAGAGCGTATTCCCCTACAAATGCCGGGTTGTTCAAAGACAGGAGCAAAGAACAGAAGAATATACGGCAAGCGCGGCTTTTTCGGCCTATGATGATGCCACGGAAACATTTTCTGTTGACTATGAAAACGGCAGCCGGGTTTTTAATAACCTGGTGCTGAATAAAGAAGTCTTTGGCGCATATCAGTTTAGTAATAAGGTAAGCGAAAGCGAAAATATCCGCATGAGGAACGCGGTTGTCGCAATGGCGCTGTGGACGGCGCTTGAAATCCAGGGGGAAGAGCGCGGCCTTGCCGCAGCTGTGCCGTTTTACGAGCTTAATGAAAATGGCGCCGCTATGTATTTGTCTGGCGGCAGGGGTTCGCCTTGGGGATGGATTTTTTTGGGAATATCGATAGCGGCACTCGCTCTAGCAGTTATTTTATGCCCGCCTACCAGTTTTGCCCTGACCGCCAGCTCTGCCGGAATTTCCCTTTTGGGAACAGCAACAATTACTTCAACGGCAGCGACGATTGCCTATGGGGTTGCCGGTGTTGCTGCTTTAGCAGCCGGTTTCCTTATTGAGCTAGAACCTCCGAAAGACACCCCTCCTGTGCAGCCCGCTCCCCCGTCAGAAAAGCCGTCAATAACCGGAACGGCGGGGCCGGCCGGGGGAACTCTTGTTGATAAGCGCGACAGCGGCCTTAATTA
>JAITHM010000001.1 GCA_031279965.1 Spirochaetaceae bacterium | reverse complement strand
GGCGCGTTGTGTCGCCGGTGAGTATGCCGCACCGCCTGAACGCATCGAAGGCCCCCTTCGGTTCAGGCGCTTTATTTCTGCACTTGATTCACATAATGATGAAGAACGCCGGGGGGCACAGCTCCATTTGGGATCTGATTTTCAAAAAGACTTCTTTGACCTTAATCAGTGCAATATTCAGATTAAGCATGTTATCGCACAAATAGGTCAGAAAAAAGGAACATAATATGAGTATTTTACAGGCGCTTGTTTTAGGTATTGTGCAGGGGTTAACTGAATTTCTGCCGGTAAGCAGCTCCGGACATCTTGCCCTTGTGCAGCAGTGGTTTGGTATTAAGGATCCGCCGCTTCTTTTTGATACAATGCTCCATGTAGGAACATTGGGCGCTGTATGCTTTACGTTCTGGAGTGATATTGTTGCATTGCTGCGAAGGCCGCTGCAAAAACTTACCGGCTTTCTTATTCTGAGTACAGTTCTCACCGCTCTTTTTGCCTTCGCCTTTAAAACATTTCGTTCACCCGAAACAGGACTTCCATTGCTTGAAAGCATGTGGAATTCATCATTTTTCCTGGGATGCGCATTTTTGGTAACTTCACTGTCGCTGCTGATCGCTGAACGTTTTGCCTGCTGCGCGAATACAGCGCGCGGTGAAGACGCGATGACCTGGCGTGATGCAGCGCTGATTGGCATGGCACAGGGAGTTGGAGTGCTTCCTGGAATATCGCGGTCGGGCATTACGCTTTCCGCCGCGCTGGGGTGCAAGCTTGAACGGGGCTTCGCCGCGCGTTTTTCGTTTTTGCTTTCTATACCGGCGATACTTGGCGCACTTATACTTCAGATTAAAGACTTTGACGCAACATCATACAGCAATGTGTCGTGGCCGGCTATGCTTACCGGAACACTTGCCGCGGCGTTTACTGGGCTTGTTTCTGTACGAGTTATGCTCCGCATCATCAGAACACGGCGGCTCTACCTTTTCGTTGTGTGGACGGCCATTCTAGGGATTTGCCTTCTTGCAGGAACCTTATTATCCCCCGGTGCCGATAGATAATGAAGCCCCAAAACCATTCAATGCCGTGTTATACCGGAAGTGCTGTAATTCTTGCAGGCGGGCAGGGACGACGTATAGGCTGTGATAAAAAAGAACTTGTGCTTGCCGGTGAAAAAATCATCGACCGGCTCATCAGACTTTTATCGGCGCATTTTGACGAAATCATCGTTTCAACCAACACGGCCTTTGAGCGCACCGGCATCATCTGTGTGGAAGATACGCTGGGAGCGGGGCCGCTTGCTGGTATTTATAGTGCATTACAGTGCGCGGCAAGTGAATATCTCTATGTAACGGCCTGTGATATGCCGTTCATCTCGTGTGCGTATATTGACCAGCTTGCCGGCTGTATAGCAACACGTTCGTATGACGTTGCTGCGGCGCGCCGGCCCGGCGGTTTTATCGAACCATTTAACGCATTCTATCGAAAAACAACGCTGCCGCTTATCCGCGAACAGCTTCTACGCGGCGAATATAAAATGGGGGCGTTGCTTTATAAGCTTGAAGTTTGTACACTAGACCTGCCTAACGAAAGAGAATTCTTCAACATCAACTATCAAACTGATCTTAGTCAAGCTGAAGAACTTGTACATGGGCATTGCAACGATAATTGATTGTTGTTCCTAGGCGGGGTGTGCTACTTTTCTGCAACAGTAATCTTGGAACAACCCACGCCCGGCTATAAAACAATTTGCAGGGAGAGGACTCGAACCTCTGACCTCCGGGTTATGAGCCCGACGAGCTGCCAACTGCTCTACCCTGCGGAATAGTGCTTTAGGCTATCATGCGTTTGTTTTTTTGTCAATCAGTGTAGCTACGAACTGTAGCTACGAACGCACTGAAAAAAACAACAGCGTAAGCAGAAGAATCAAAACAGCAATAGCAACTCCGTAAAGCCATGATTCAGAACCAGATTTTTTTGACGTTGTGGGTGCTTGTTTTTTCGCAGAAGAACCTTGCCGTGAAGAATAACCGCACGAAGGACATCCCCCCTGAAATGCGGCCTCTTCACCGGAAAACCCGCATTGAGGGCAACGCACTGCGGCAAAAAAACGGCCGCATGAAGGACACCGGTTTTCTCCGGCATCAACCTCTGATCCGCAATGGTCACAAAAGAATCGCGGTGCTTTACGCATGAACCAGCCGCTTTTACCCGCTGCCGCCTGATGTTGCCGGGCAGCCCGCACAGGCGCTCTTCGAGTCTTTTGCGGGACAAGAAACTGCACCATCTTTTTTCTTTTGAGCATCAGCTTTTACCGTACTGTCAGTACTATAAAAACCTGACCCTTTGTAAATTACTCCGGCACCACCCGATACAATCCGCCGGACAACTCCACCGCATTGCGGACAATCAGTCAACGGTTTATCATTCATACTCTGAAACATCTCAAATTGATGATTACAGGTTTGACATTCATATTCATATGTAGGCATGATGATTCCTTATAAAATCAAAACTCATTCTACTATACTAAACGCCTTGAAAAATTAAAAGGGAGGAGTTGTCTCTGCTTCCTCGGCAATATCTGCCGACACTTCTTCGGGCATAGCTTCTTCTTTTTTTTCAAACTCTTGTTTTTTCAAACTGATTACACGCCAGACATCCTGACCTGTAATTGGAATACGTTCAAAATGATGATTAACAGCCTGTGAAATAGCCTGTGTATACGCGGAAGATACCGCTCCAAAAGGCAGCTCTCCAAGTTTTGCTTCATCACAGGCAGGCAGACAGTCTTCATAGGCAAAGCTTATATGAATATCCGGCGTTTCGCTTGGCGGTAAAAGTTCGTAGAGTGCGCACAGCGGGGGCGTTATTTTTCCTTCAATAAATTTTATTTTTTCTGTCGATGTCCAGCCAAGTGCGGCAAGCACTGCCCGGCGCAGTACAAGTTCCGCCTTTGCCGTCCCCGACGGCCTCCCACAGGCAATATGCAGCCATATCCCGCGTATTCTCGCTTCATAATTTACCCGGTCAATTTCAATTTCAATAACACACGCAGCGGCAGGAGCGGAAAACCTGGCAGTAAGCGCATCCTGTTCTTCAAGAGTTTCTGAATTTCTTCCTGCAAGAGAAAACGAAATGCCTATACCTCGCTGGGGGAGTATCTGTTCACGTTCTTTTCCCGCACGCTCTCTTAAAAGCTCGTAAGCAGCCCACTTGCGCTTAAAATTTGCTTCTTTTGCAACAGCATTAAGAATATCATAAGGGAGGCAGCCATCATCTTTGGCGCCGCCAAAACGTTCGCGCAGTTTACTTTTGAGATGGAGCACACGCCATTCACTGCTCTCTTCACTTAAAATGTCAGAGATTTTTGACACATGCCGTTCAAGGGCAAAGGCTGCGAGTGAAGAACCAAATCCGGCACAAGGCCCTGTCGGCGGCACATTAGTTTTAATAGCAAGCGCTTCGATAGTAAGTTTTCCTGTTTTGTAAACAGTCCGCAGAGAATGGCATACTTCATCAAGTATCTCTTTCCCCAGAACACCCGCTGCGCCAACCCCAATTTTTACCAGCACATCTGTTTCAAGTATTTGGCCGTCAAATGTAAGAAGACTGTGCATGTGAATAACCGACGGAGTACGCTTGGGAGAATAGAGATAGTCTTCTTCACGGGTAAGCTGAAGTTTTACCGTATGCTTTATCTTAAACGCGGCAAGGGCAGCAAGCGAAGAAATAACTGAGGGATACCAAATTTTTCCGTCAAGATGAATGCCTAAATCAGCATTTTCTAGAGTAATTGCTATTGTTTCAATACCAAGAACCTGTGCAACTTCTTTACACACATCTTCAGGACGCTGAGATGCGGTTTTGATAGTAAAAGAACCATCACTATGGGAAATAACAATAGCTCCGTGCGGGTCACTATACCAGTGCTCCTGAATCCCTGTTTCATAGTGTCCTTCAACAACCAGCTCACCTTTTGCCTTGGGAAGATACCCACTTTCAAATTCACAGCGCACAAAAATATCACCCGCTTCATAGGCATCTTCAATAGAAAACTCAGGCAGAGTCTCCTCGATAATCACAACACATTTTGCCGCGTATTCTTCAAGCTTGATTATACTTGGCCCCACAAGAAGAGCGACCGGCTCGCCGATATACGAAACTTCATCCTGGGCAAGGAGCGGAAGACATCCATTAAAGAGACTGTTTTTTCCGGGAACATCAGAAGCTTTTATAATCGTATATTCTTCATCAAGATGTGGGCATGATATTGATACAAGCGTTCCTTTTGCCACAGGAGAACGAATGATCACTGCAAAATAGGCATTCTCAACAGGAATATCATCGACAAACATTACACACAGCCTCTATCACATATTTAATATGTGAATCTGTCATTCCCGGACAAAGCGGCAGTGAAATTTCTGCTTTAAACGAACGCATCGTTTCAGGCAAATCATCTTCTTTTATGCCATAACGTTTAGTATAAAACGGCATCGTATGCAAAGGAATAAAATGAACTGAAGTACCAATACAGTATTGTTCCTGGAGCCGCCGTATACATTCATCACGAGAAATAGGGCATGCAGGCCCCAAACGAAGTGGATAAAGATGCCGTGCGTCTGATGAATCAGTAGGAGGGATAATGAATCGCTCATCCGCGGAAAATGCCTCATCATAACGGGCGGCAATGCCTTTCCGCATTGACCATAAAATTTCTATGCGTTTTAGCTGAACCCG
This sequence comes from Spirochaetaceae bacterium, assembly GCA_031279965.1. GTDB lineage: Bacteria > Spirochaetota > Spirochaetia > Treponematales > Breznakiellaceae > JAIRPU01. The sequence goes on along the minus strand of JAITHM010000001.1, from coordinate 3,448 downwards.
GCCCAACGCGGCAAGCACATCAGGCATGTTGTATTTGTAACCAGCCTCAATAACTTCGTAGTACCACGAGGCATTATCGCCGGTATAACGGTTCCAGATAGGCCTGTCTATTCCGTGGAGCCGCATTGTCGTCATGCGGCGCAGAAGATTTTCATCACGGCTTACAATCATCCCCCCCTCGCCTGTTGTCAGCGGTTTTGTTGCATAGAATGAAAAAACACCGATATGAGCTTTGGTTCCCGCAAAACCGCCGCCGCTATACGGAGCCGGAAGGGCATGTGCCGCATCTTCGACAACGGTAAGATTTGACCGTGCGGCTTTGTCCATTATCGCATCCATGTCGCAAGAAAGCCCCGCAAAGTGAACGGGAATTACCGCCCGAGGCACACCACATGGCCCTCCATTTACGTACGCAGTCTTCCCTGCTGAAAGACGATCGATTGTTACTTCAAGCTGAGCGATATCCATCAAAAAAGAACCGGGGCTAACATCAACAAAAGCAAGCTCTGCGCCAAGATGGCGGGCAACTTCTGCGGTAGCGGCAAATGTATACGATGGTACCAGTACGACATCGCCTGGCCCAACTCCGGCCGCTTCAAGAGCAAGATGAAGGCCGCTTGTCGCTGAATTTACCGCCAGCGCACGAAGCGGTTGCTGTATTCCATCATTCCCCGCGTCAAGAAAAGCGGCAAATTCCTGTTCAAAACAGAGCGTTTCGGTCCCTGTTGTAAGCCAACCGGAACGGAGCACCCGCACTACCGCATGTTCTTCTTCAGCATCAATAAATGGACGGCCAAATGGTATCCTTTCCTTCATAATGTTAAGAGTGTACGCTATTTTCACATTCCAGTCTCCCCCCTTAACACAAAGAGATTTTTCAACTACGGTATTGAAAGTGGAGTTTAACTATGGATTATGATACCTATATTTTAGTTGACTATGAAAATGTTCAGGATATAAATACTGACATAATTACAGAAAAAATAAAGATGTTGATTATTGTCGGAGAAAATCAAAAGAAAATTTCGGTAAGTTTGATCCAAAAAACCCAACCCTACGGTGATTCTATTGAATGGATGCAAATTCGCAGCTATGGTAAAAAGAACGCGCTCGATTTTTTTATTGTATATTTTTTAGGATTGTATACTGCGCTGCAAAAAAACAAGGAATTTATTATTTACTCAAAAGATACCGGCTATGACCCTCTTATCGAATATCTTAAATCAAAATCTTATAACGTACGCAGAATTGTAAGTTTTAAGCAGCTTGACTGCCTTGCGCTTGACTCGCAGAATGGAACTGGACAAAATGACGACCATGCAGAAACTCTGAGCAAGATACGCGAAAACTTGAATAAAGTTGCTGCAAACAAGCGTCCTAAGAGCAAAAAAGGATTATCGGGCCATATTAAAAGCCTTCTTAAAATAAAACAAGATGATGATGTCGACCGCATCATCGAGGAAATGTTCATTCAGCGGTGTATTTATGAAGAGAATGGACGAATAAAATATATTTTTCCGCAGACTAAATAAAATCGTCTGGGGTAAGCGCTATGGCAAACTGATATGTTTTTCCCGGATGAATCCAAACAAGTCTTTCGACAATAACTGAGGAGGTGGGATTAGCTATACAAAGCGACAGCTTATAGTATCCGTATGGTATTTTATAAGCGTCCTTTTCGCTTGCAACGCGCCGGTATTCAATATCATCGTCGGTATATTTAGGTGCGTTGTTAATCCAGCCTCTGTCAAGAAGCAGCGCATCGCCGTCACGTTCCTGGGAAACCAGGGTAAAATATGATTTATCTTCTGTGCCGTTTAGCCGGGGAAATGTTATAGTATATTCAAAAAAGCCTTTCCGGTATTCTTCGTTGGTACTCTCACTAATAAAATCTTGAAACGATGGGTTATAATCCACAGAGCAGCTTGATGTGACAAGCGCGGCACCTATTATCATCCCTAAAATCAGTTTTTGCACCGTATATGCCCTCAAATTCATGATTTTTTCCCGCTCTTTGAGCTCTTTTTGCAAATATTTCATAATCCAGCCCTCTCATATCAAATATACCACTTTTTCTTAAAATTTAAAACCCAGGGTAAGCGACGGCATGATATAGCGGGGAGGCGGACTATCAACAGAAAGCAGGTTAAGAAAATCTGCCCCCGCATCAATGAAGAAATTCTTGTAAAAGTAATAACTAAACGAAAGCCCTGCGCCCAACACCGGTATCCAGCCGCTGCGCTGCGGACTGCTGAGTCTATCATCTTGAAGATGAATATTGGCAAGAACCGTTATGCCGCCGCCCGCGCGAATATATGTCACAAAACGGCGCGTGAAAGGAATTCCCCATACAACATTCAATCTGCAATCGATGATATTGGAAGATATTTCGTAGACACTGTAGTTACTGTCGTTTACTGGAGCCGAAAGATAATGATACGATGGCGAAATTTCAAAACCAAGCTGAGTGCCAAATGGATAAAATGCTATCCAGCCAAAGCGCACCACAACCCCCACGCTAAAAAAATCCTGTTCAAAAAAATCATTGAAGACACTGGGAAAAGCAAAAAGCGGTGAATACCCTTCGGCAAGGTAGAACCGCAGCGGCGCTGGCGGCAACCCCTCTGTTCCTTTACCAACCAGACTGCTTGTTGAAACACGAAAATTACGAAGGACAGCCCGCAACGCTCCCGGGTTTTCGACAATGATATCATAAAGTCCTTCAGACAATTTACTGATTTCGAATTCAACACGTGCCGACGTACCATCACTGTTTACCCGGTAATCCTCGCCGCGCAATTCAACGCCACGGGCTGAACGCAGCAGCACAATCGATTCTTGAAGAAAATTTTTCCCTTCAAGTTGCAGGACATAGCCGTTCGATTCTTTTTCGTTGTCAAGAAAAAATATATCCGGCGAAAATTTGTCTACTTCAGGCTGAAAAATTTGCCGCACCGCAAGCCGTGCCCATTCAGGAGGCCGCTGCCTTCGCCCCAGATAATCACTGGGAGTTACCCGGTAACGGTAGGAACCATGAGGAAGTGACATTTCGATATAATTATTTTCTGTTATTTTATTGACGGACTCAACCCAGTTTCCTCGTTCTTCCCGCTGAATTTCAACAAGATAGTCAAATGCAGCCTCATCTTTTACCCATTCAAGCCGCTGTACAATACGCTTATCGACTTCTTCCCGATAGGTTAAGTCAGGCTTTGCGAACAGCGGTAAAGTTACCATTATACACAGCACTGTTGTCCACAGCGAACGGCTCACGAATAGACCTCTGTCTATATTATCGGCATATTTACCCTGCGGATAAACGACTTTTTTTATTGGTTGTATCTGGTTTAATACCCCGCGGCTCTGCCGCGGCTGTAAAATTCAAAAACATTTGAAAGATTGGTATTAAAGCAGATACACTAAAAAAATTTCCTATCCAACGACAGCC
>JAITHM010000155.1 GCA_031279965.1 Spirochaetaceae bacterium | reverse complement strand
AAAAGCTCTAAGAAGGAGCTATGGCGGGAATGTTCGGCGCGCTTGGATATCCCTACTCCCAGTTACTTGCGGAAAAAGAGATGGAGGATCTCAATCAAAACGTGATTAAAGGAAGCTATGGTGGTGTAGGACTGTATATTTCCAAACCGCTCAATGAACGCAACGAAGGTAAACCGGCGTATGTAGAGATCGCATCGCCCATCGAAGGCACTCCAGGCTGGCGAGCCGGCCTTCAACCGGGCGATTTTATCATCAAGATTAACGACGAATTGACAGAAGATTTGAGCATGGATGATGTGCTTGCACGGCTCAAAGGACCCGCCGGCGAACAGGTGAATCTGCTTATCCGTCGCGGCACCAAACTTGAATTTCCTGTAACACTGACGCGGGCAATTATCGAAGTCCCCACCGTAAAACATGCAATAATTGGTGATATTGGTTATATCAGACTGATCAGCTTTAGTAATATGACGGCTGAACGCGCCCGTGAAGCGCTGGATGAATTTGCCAAAAATGGCGGTTACAAGGGTCTGATTCTTGATTTACGCAACAACTATGGCGGCCTCCTCAGTTCTGCCGTAGAGGTAAGCAATCTCTTTCTTGAGGGCGGCGTAGTTGTCTCGGTAAAATCACGGATCCCTGGGCAGAATTCAGTTTCGTATGGGGGAAAAACACCTATTGTTCCGCAAAATATTCCTGTCGTCGTGCTGATTAATCACGGGTCGGCTTCTGCCTCGGAAATTGTTGCCGGTGCGTTAAAAGATCGTGGCCGTGCCTATTTGGTTGGAGAGAAATCCTACGGAAAAGGGTCTGTACAGCAGGTGTATCCTTTGGAAAAATCCGGCTTTAAAATTACCACCGCACGTTATTTTACACCAAGTGATGTTAATATTGATAAGGTAGGCATCCCGCCAGACCGGGAAATTCTCTTCCCAAAGTTTTCGGCGGAAGATACTGATTCGCTGAATAAATTGATTAATTCAAATAAAATACCTGCGTTTGTCGAAGCAAATCCTCACGCGCCTCCAGGTGTTTCGGATAGTTTTGCCCGCCAACTGAACGAAGAATATCATCTTGATTTTAATTTACTGCGCCGGTTAATACGCGATGAACAAAATCGCACGGTTATTGCGCCGGTATACGATCTGGAATATGATGTTCAACTTCAAGAAGCAGTAAAAATAATACGGGAAGGTATTTATTATCAGCTTATCAAGAATACCAAAACCCTGCGCGACCTCCAGCAAGCTGCCGAAACGGAGGCTGCCGCTTCCTAAGAGCTAATGTTCTTTTTTGATGTATCAAAAAATTGGGTGATTTTGGCTCCCGCTGTTTGCCGCACTGCGGCGGCGCGGGATATTGCCGCAACAATAGCCCTCTTGCGTGAGCGCGCCGGTCTTACTGCCGCTGAACCACCCATCCTCGATATGGAAGATACCGCCCCCGCAAACGCTGCAGAAATTCTCCTTAATTGTGACGATGATTCAGTAAAAAACAGCTTTGCCTGGCGTGCCGGCGCGGAACGCATCGAAATTTACGGCCATGCGCCACGCAGTTTTGATTTTGCGGTATTTGATTTCCTCGCGGCGCTTGGCGTTGATTTTACCGAGTATGACCACATTCGGCTCCCCGCCGCCGCGCAGCACGGCCGCTATCCGCTGGCAAAAAAATCAGAATATACCCACCATACCAGCAGCCAGTATCCCATACTCTGCATTGACGCGCGACATTCCTATAATGAGGCATACAAACTTATTAAATGGGCTGGCCGTACTCAAATTTGCGAAATTGCCATCTCATTAAAACCCGCATTGAATGAAAAGGCGCTTGCGAAACTGTATCATCTTGCTAAATCGTATCATCTTGAAGTCGCTCGCGGGGGGTTCGAACTGTCTTTGTTGATGCCGCGCTATCTTTTTATCATTGATCATGATCTTTTCCGTATGGAAGAAGGGAAACGGCGAAATGATGTAAACTTTTGTGCAAGTAATCACAAAACACAGGAACTTATTAAACGGAACGCGGAACATTTTTTTTCACGCTGCCGTGGCACCAAACGCTTCTACTTGTTGAATGAACAACCTCATTCTTGGTGTTCCTGCCCTGCATGCCGCGCTTTTAGTTTTGAAGAACAAAATCTGATGGCTGTGTGCGCGGCCGCTTCGGTGCTTGCCGGCATTGACAGCGAGGCAGAGATCTTCTACACAGGAAAACTCGAAGAAGGACAGACGCTTCGTCCACGCACCAATATGATAGCGCTTGAATCTGCTGCCGGAAGTATTCTGCACTATTGAGCGAGCGCGTGTTTTTTGTTATTATACGTTGATTTATGAAAGTATACTCGTTCCCGCATGGCGGTATCTCGTTTGAAGACCCTACGGCTCCTCCGCGTGATGAAAGCGCCCTTTCGTTTCTTCCGAGTCTCTCCATTGTACCGCTTGTCGCTCAAAACGGAAGCCGGTCGCTCCCTGTGGTTAAGCCGGGTGACACAGTCTGTGAAGGCCAGCTTATCGCCCGCCGTCAAGGTGCAGGCTCGGCAAATGTTCACAGCCCTGTTCCCGGCAAAATCCTTGAAAACACTACGTGGAATATTGCCCGTGGAGTGCTTTGTAACTCGATGGTTATTCGTATGGAAGGGGCATTTTCATTGTTGGGTAAAACGGGACACGACTATGATTGGCGCACACTCTCGCCGTTTGAATTACGCGAGCTTATTACTGAATTCGGTGTTGTTGATATGGATGGCACAGGGGTTCCGGTAAGTGATACAATTTCGCTTTTTCACCGGGCGCATGAGCCGGTAACGCTTCTTGTCCGGTGCGTATTTGATGACCCGTGGCTCGCTGCTGATTATGTGCTTTGTCAGGAACGGGTAGAAAGCATCGCGCTTGGCGCACTGATTACCGCTCGCGCTGCTCATGCAAGCAAGATAGTACTTGCCGTCTCCGAGCCTGAAAAAAAGTTGGGGATAAATTTGCTTGAAAAAATCAGCACCGAAGCCGAAGCAACACTGGTACTTGTTGGTTCGCGGTATCCTCAACGCAATACACGAGAACTTGAAATTGTATTGCATCAGTATGAACGGAAAGAAAAACAGCATTTTGGCGCATTGCTCTGCATGGGCCCGGCAACGCTCGCGGCAATCTGTGATGCGGTAACTCTGCACAAGCCTGTTTTAGACCGGTATATTGCAGTTGGCGGTTCGGCAGTGCGCCGTCCCAGAGTGTTAAAGGCACGGTTGGGCAGCCGTCTTGAGCAGCTTTTTGATGAATGTGGCGGTTTTACCGCACGGCCTAAACGAACAGCCATAGGTTCGCCGCTCCTGGGGCGCCCTGTATTTAGTTTGGATGAACCGGTAACAGCGGCAAGCTATGCAGTATTTGCCATTCGTGATGAGCATGGAGGATTCAATAAGAATCCGCGTGTGCTTGATCTGCGTACACGAAGCAGGCTTGGTGCGGAAAGGCCGGCGTCTGTTCCATTTAAACTTGATTATGCGCGGGCAAACAAATGTATTGGTTGCGGTGAATGCCGCACGGTTTGTCCTGTCGGCCTTGATCCAGAAGATCTTTATAAGATGCTTATTGCCCGGGTTTTTTCTCGTGAATTGGGATTACTTACTGCACGATGTCATGGCTGCGGCTGCTGCGAAGCGGTATGCCCGTCACGGCTTCCTCTATCACGGCTTATTATAAATCCGGCTGGCGGCGGAAGTTAATTTCTATTGCAATTCTATGTGCTTTTGGTTATAATCCGGCAGATGACTATCGAGTTTGTTTCAGAGATCTATTATATAGCAATGATTGCTGTATCAGCATACTTTCTTTTTATGTCGGCAATTAATATACTTGACATGCAGTGCAATACATCAAGCCCAAAACTTAAATCAGGCCCTTTAGTATCAGTATTGATACCTGCCCGCAACGAAGAAAAACATATTGAACAATGTTTACATTCACTTCTCAATCAAGATTACGAAAACTATGAAATACTTGTTATTGATGATAATTCAACAGATGCAACTTACGAGATTCTCAGCCGGTTTGCAGAACAACACCCCAAAATACGTGTTTTTCAGGGTAAACCGCTTCCTTCAGACTGGTTTGGCAAACCCTTTGCCCTCCAACAATTATCCGCACACGCACAGGGCGAAATCTTCCTTTTTACCGACGCTGATACAATACATAGACCAACAAGTTTATCATGGGCGGTGACCAATCTTGCCGAAACAAATTCTGATTTTATATCAGGGTATGTACGGCAAGTACTTAAAACTTTTGGAGAACGAATTACCGTTCCTATTATGTTTTTTCTTACCGGATTTATTATCCCCATGTTTCTGAGCAAGTTCGTTAAATCTGGTTATTTTTCCGCAGCGGTAGGACAATACATTGTGATACGCCGAAATGTTTTTAACGCAACAAAAGGTTTTGAGCCGTATAAAAAAATAACCAGCGAAGACATTTATATGGCGCGTTATATCAAAACACAGGGATATAAAACTGAATTTCTTGATATGACTGAACAAGTAGTATGCCGGATGTACGAAGGTTACATTGCCGCAATTGAAGGCATAGGAAAAAACGTTTATGATTTTCTTGGCAAAAGACCGCCGTTGCTTCTGCTTATCGCACTGCTGATTTTTCTCTTTTTCTTTCTGCCATTTCCCATGCTGATTTACGCGCTGATTGACGGTTATTCTTTTTTACCGCAGCTGATCACAGTAAATTCACTTTTTACACTAACATGGCTCGTGCTCTTTTTGGGGCGTAGAATATCTTGGTATAACGCATTTTTGTGGCCATTATTGTATTGCAATCTTTTCTATATGGTGTTGTGGTCATTTTACCGGACTGTTTCCGGCCGGGGTTTCCTTTGGAAAGGACGTATTGTTAATTAAGATGGCATATAAACGCGGCGGCCCGCTGGTAAATCACTCATTCGTTTTTAAAATTGCATCTGCAATAGTGTTTTATTTTGTCTGGATAATAGCGATATTTGTTTGCAAAATATTGTATTCGGTGCGCTACGAAAACCGCAGACTGATACGGCGCTTTAAGGGGAATGCTATCCTTGTCGCAAATCATACCACATTGCTCGACCCGGTTATGATTTCGGGTGTTACAATACCGCGTCTTATGTATCACACCATGCTGGAATCTACCGTGGAAACACCCATCTTAGGCACATTTACACGCCTTTTGGGGGGGGTTCCGCTTCCTCGTGGAATGAGCGGACTTGAAAAAATGCTTGCAAGCGCCCCCGAAATGTTCCGGCATAGACGCTTTATTCTTGTTTATCCTGAAGGCGAGTGTTTTTTATATAATCAAATAGTCAATGAACATAAATTTGGCGCATATTATATTGCGGCAAAACTTAATCTTCCGGTCATTCCTGTTGTAACTGTTTTTTCTGAAGGGCGTTTTCCGGCAGGTGCTTTTTTTGCCCGCAAACTTCCCCGTGTGCATCTTGTTATTCTTGATCCGGTTATGCCTTCAACATATATTCGTTACAAAGAAAATAGTGAACTTGATCTAAACTCTGTTAAAGAACTGGCAAATACCGTACAGACTATCATGCAAAATGAAATTGACAACCGCCACGCAAAAAATCCCCGCTGGGGAACTCAAGCATATTTTAAAGGAAAAATGCCCCGCATGAAAGGCATTAATCACGAGAACACATAATGAATTGTAAGTCTTGTCTGCTCTGCATGCTTTTTGCGGTAATTCCCGCAGAACTCTTTACTGCTGAATACCAGGATACGCTGTCTACATGGCTTATTCCGCTGCGTGAGGCGCTCTATGAAGAAGAAGGCTCGCCGGATATAATCTATCCACTGTATACTGCAGCAAAAACAACAATACAACACAAGCTGCAAGATGCAGAACAATTAATCGAACTTTCACGCGCGGAATATTTTATGGGGCGCGTCTATCAGCTACATAAACAAAACGATAAAGCTCTACACTGTTATCAAATAGGCTATAAAAATGCGGAAGACTCTATTGCACAGCAGGAAACTTCCTCCGGCTGGGAAATGCTTTCCGCCCATCTTGGACAAATGTGCATGATTAAATCAAAGGCTTGGGTTATGGCACACGGTCTTGATGTAGAAAGATTTGCAAAAAATGCGCTCAAGCTCAACGCAAATAATGTTACCGCCCAATATATGATTGCTTCGCGGTGGGTTTATGCCCCTTGGCCGTTTAACAATACCGAAAAAGGCATAACAATGATGTTTGATATTTTAAATGCCGGCGCATCAAAGCAAAAAGACGATCTCTTTAATCTGTATGTCGCTCTTGCCTACGGGTATCTGCGTGACAAAAAAAAACAAGAAGCGCGCATTTGGCTTGATAAAGCATTATCAATCTATCCAACAAATAAATTCGCCGGCGTAGAGCTTAAAACCCAATGTGAGTAGCTCGTGTTCTTATAGGCGGACACGAGTACTTATTTCATTGTTTCATTTTCTAGGGTAATAATTTCATTTACTTTGGGGGTCGAAGGGCCGTCTTTAAATTCAAGGCTTATCCATTCACCACAAATTTTTTTGGCAAGCTCGTGGCCTATCACGCGCTCACCCATACAGAGCACATTGCCGTTGTTGCTCAATATCGAGCGTTCTGCTGAAAAATTATCATGGCACACGGCGGCACGTATGCCTTTAAACTTGTTTGCCGTCATACACATTCCAATACCTGTTCCGCACACAAGAATACCGCGCTTCTTATAGCCGCTTGCGATGATTGCCTTGCAGACACGGCTGGCAATCGACGGATAGTTTGCAGGATCGCCGGCACTGTCACACCCCATATTTTCAACAGTAACGCCCTTGCTTTCCAGGAATTGAATCAGCATATTCTTCATAGGAACTGCTGCATTATCACAGCCAATTACAATCGTCATATTATCCTCCAAGCTGTTCAAGTATACCGTCAGCAAGTGCGCACAAAATGATGCAGCAGGAAACTGCACCGGCATCCAGCACCCCTCGCGAACGTTCGCCAAGCCGGCTTGAACGGCCAAATTTTGCAACAAGATCTTTTGTAGAGTCACGCCCGCGTTCAGCTGCGGCCTTCATCTCGGGCAGTGCGGCGGCAAGTTCAAGACCGCCGGTGCACGCTTTCTTCAAGGCATCAACCGCAGGACTAAGTGTGTCAACAAGAGTTTTATCGCCAACTTGCGCACCGACAATATCATGCAGACTGGCAAGTCCTGCCTCCAACATTGCAGCAAGTACCTCGGTTGTAATCACTTCAGTTTCACCGCCGGTTTCAGCCATACTCATAAAAATCGTGCCATAAATAGGCCCCATTGAACCGCCTATTTTGGAAAAAAGTATCGTCCCCAATTCATCGAACCCGTGCGTAAGGCTTATTTCTGTGGCAGCAATTGCATCACCAAACATTGTAAAACCTTTATTCATGTTCATGCCATGATCACCATCGCCAATAAGGCCGTCAACTTCACCCAAATAATCTTTGTTCTGTTGAATGGCCGCAACGATTTTTAACAAAACCGGTTTGCCGGCGTTATTCTTCATCCCGCTCATGTGCACTCCTTATTCCTGCTTCAATCCCATGCTCAGGCAGGGCATATCAATAAGTTGTTTAAGCTCATCATCAAGTTTCATAACGGTAAGCGTCGCGCCCATCATCTCAAGTGATGTGAAATAGTTGCCCACATAGGAGCGGTGGATTTTGATGCCTTTTCCTGAAATAATTTTTTCGATCTCGTCATAAAGGACATAAAGCTCCATAACAGGAGTTGCGCCAAGTCCCGACACGAGGACAACAACTTCATCACCGCCAGTATAGGGATAATCATTAATGACAACTTCTGTCATGCGCGCGGCCATCTGTGCGGCTGTTTCAAGCGGGCAGACCTCTATGCCGGGCTCCCCATGATGGCCTATGCCAACTTCCATGGTTCCCGCTTTGATTTCAAAATTGGGGTGACCAACAGCAGGCAGCGTACAAGGTGTAAGCCCAATACCAACGCTGCGGGTGTTGTCTATCGCTTTTTGTGCCGCGGCAATTACTTCGTCAAGCGAAGCTCCCTGCGCTGCTTTTGCGCCGCCAACTTTCCACATTAGCACTTCTCCGGCAACACCCCGCCGTTTATCACGCTGATCTTGAGGGGCAGAAGCGGCGTCGTCATTTGCTACAACAGTCTTAACCTCGATGCCTTCTTTCGCCGCCATCTTTACTGCCATTTTCACATTCATGTTATCGCCAGAATAATTCCCATAAAGACAGGCGACCCCTCTGCCCTGATCCGCCGCCTTGAATGCGTCAAGAAACGCGGCTGCCGTCGGTGACGAGCAAATTTCGCCAACAGCGGCTGCATCGCAAAGGTTTCTGCCCACATAACCGATAAATGCCGGTTTATGCCCCGATCCGCCGCCTGTCACCACGCCGACCTGTCCCGACGGCATATCAGCACGTTTAAGAACGCGGGGATTTTCTGTCGTGGTAACAATATCACAGTGTACTTTAACAAAGCCCTTAAGCATTTCATCAACAATGTCATCTGGATTATTCAATATTCGCTGCATGATAAACTCCCTTCCTTCCTTAATTAATATATTTAAACGCTGTGCAAAAGCGCATTTTATTTTATGGTAAAACCACCGTCAACAAGAAGATCATGCCCGGTTATCATCGCGGCTGCATCACTGCAAAGAAACGCGATGATGCCGGCAATTTCATCAGGTTCAGCAAAACGTCCGGCGGGAATCTCTTTTTTAAAAGCATCTCCAGCCGGCCCATCCCACGCTTTGTGGCCCATTTCGGTAAGTACAACTGTAGGTGATATACAATTTACCCGAATCCCGTATTTTCCCCATTCCATTGCAAGCACTTTTGTCATGGCAATAATGCCGCCCTTGCTCACACAATAAGCAACATGCCGGTCAAGCGCGACGGTTCCTGCCTGAGACCCCATATTAATAATGCATCCGGCAATCTTATTCTCGATACAATACGCGCCATAAGCCTGTGCCATCATAAAACTTGCTTTAAGGTTAACGTTTATTACCTTGTCCCAGAGCTTTTCCTCAAGTGTTTCTGCCTTGTCAAGCGCTGAAATCCCTGCACTATTTATGAGAATATCGATCTTGCCAAATGTTTTTACGCCCGCATCAATCAGAGATTTGCGGTATGCGGCATCGCATATATCACCTGCAACACCAATACTATTTGCGTTCAATTTTTTTGCAATCACATCAACATCACTGCGCGTGCCGCAGAGCACTAAATTTACGCCCTTCTTTGCAAGAAATTCAGCGGCCGCAAGGCCAATGCCTGACGACCCGCCGGTAACAATTGCTGTTTTATTTTTTAGCGAAAAATTCGCGTCTACACCCTGATATGGAATCATGTATTCTCCTCAATAGCGGTATCCTACCAGAATATCCCGCCGCCGTCCAGCGCCCGCCACTGCCGTGCGGCCTTTCCCGGGTAAGCGGGGCGCGGGGTAATTACCCCGGGCCAACCGACGGGCTCGTGGGCGGGGGGGTAGCCCCCCGTTGGGGGGCTGGGGGGGACGCCCCGCCCCTCCCAACCCGAGCA
>JAITHM010000051.1 GCA_031279965.1 Spirochaetaceae bacterium | reverse complement strand
TACTATTCCTCGCTTGGTGACGCGGTTGCGGCGGCATCCGGTTCGGCGTCCTCGCCGGACGAGATTACGCTGCTCCGGGATATAGTTATGGTAAGCGCGGACAATGTCACGCTTAATTCGGGTAAGTATATCAAGCTGGTTTCGCCGGGCGGCGGGACGGTGCACATCCTCAAACGCGCCTCGGGGAATACGGCAAGCCCGCTTATTACGGTGAACGGGGGACAACTTACCCTTCAAAACATCATTATTGACGGCGGCGCGGTGTGGGCGAGCGGATCGGCGAATCCGCCGTCCCCGGCTTTCGGCGCGACGAATACCGGAACGGGCGCGGTAACCGCTTCAAAGACGCTCGTCTTTGCCTCCGGCGCGGGGGCAAAGCTCACCCTCGGCGCGGGCGCGGTTCTGCGAAATAATTGTACCTCCTCAGCCGGCGGCGGGATTAGTGCGAATACCGGCGCGGAAGTGATTATCAACGGAGGCGAAGTGTGCTACAACCAGAGCGGCTACACCGGCGGGGGTATAGTGCTTCAGGATGCCACCCAGATGAACACGAAGCTAACGATGATAAACGGCTCCATCAACAATAACAAATCTGCTCCCTATGACGGCGGCGGGATTAACGCCGAATACGGAACCATTGCGATTCAGGGCGGTTTTATTACAAAAAACCTCGCCAGCACAAACGGCGGCGGCATCAATGTGAACGCAGGCACCGGGGCCAACACGATGACCATATCGGGCGGGGAAATCAGCGGCAATATCGCCGGTCAGAGGGGCGGCGGTATCAAGGCAGGCCAAAATTATACCGTTACGATGTCAGGCGGCGTTATCAGCGGGAATACCGCCGGAACCGGCTACACCGGTAACGGTGTACACGTGGGCGATGTTATTACCCCCCCCCCCCAACCCACGGTCTTCAAGATGTCCGGCGGGGCGCGTATTGACTCAGGCAACGATGTTTACCTTATATCAGATAAGTATATCACGATTGGCGGCAACCTTACCGGGGCCGCGCCTGTGGCGGTGATTACGCCCGCGTCTTACACCGCCGGCACGGTTGTTTTGAGCGGCACGGTAGTTTCCGCCAACTACAGTAAATTCGCGGTAACACCCAATCCAAATCGCTGGTATATAGGCCCGGACGGAAAACTGACCTATGACGCGGCAAGCGGCGGCACAATAACGACGGTAAACGCCGGGGCGGAAATCTACCAGATTCATACGTTTAGCGCGCCGGGAACCTTTACGCTCAACGGCGGCCTCGCCTTCCCGGACAGCTTTGAATACCTGATTGCGGCCGGCGGCGGCGGCGGCGGTTTTTCCGACCTTGTCGAGAATAAAGCCGGCGGCGGCGGCGCGGGCGGGCTTATCCACCGCACCGGCCAGACGCTTCTGTCAATACCCTACACGGTTATCGTGGGAAGCGGCGGCGCGGGCGGCGCGAGCGAGGGTCAAAACGGCTCTAACGGCGGCGATTCTTCCTTTAACGGAGAGAGCGCAACCGGCGGCGGCGGCGGCGGCTACCATCGCGCGGGCGCCGCGTCCAACGGCAACAATGGCGGTTCGGGGGGAGGGAGCGCCCACAGCACCTTCGGCAACGGGGGAACTGGCGCCTCGGGACAGGGAAACAACGGCAGCAAGGGGAAAAGCAACGGCACCTATTATATCGGTGGCGGCGGCGGCGGCGCGGGGGCTGCGGGCTCCGATGATCGCGGCGGCGCGGGTCTGCAAAAAAATATTACCGGCACAGCGCTCTACTACGCCGGCGGCGGCGCTGGCGGCTGGTCAGGCGCGATGGGAGGTTCCGGCGGCGGCGGTTCGGTCGGCGTGAACTCCGGCAACGGCGAAAACGGCACGGGCGGCGGCGGCGCGGGCGGCTATGCCACCGCCGGAGGGCGCGGCGGCGACGGCGTCGTCATCATCCGCTTCCGCATCCAATAGGGATTGGGGTACGGGGCATTCAGTGTTCGCGTAGTTCAAAAAAAGCGATAAGTCGGCTACCAGTCTACCGCGGCAGCCGGTACATTCTACGGCGCGGGCGGCGGCGGCTTCAAAGGCGTCATATTCGTAAAGTTCGATTAGACTGCACAACCTGGTTGTGTAGCAGTTTTAAAAGTGCTGGTGCATGATTGGCACAGCTTGAAATTTATGCTATGGTGGCGGTATGAAAGTTTGGGTTAAGCTGTTTGCCGGATCAATCCTCGGCCTGCTCCTGGGCATTTTACTGCCTGCGGAAAATGCCGTAATTTCCGGGTTTTTTGCCTTTTTTGCCGAGCTTGCGATAAATATGGGGCGCTATACGGCGGCGGCCCTGCTGCTTTTTTCACTCACTATCGGTATTTACGAACTGCGCCAGGACAATGCGTTCTGGCCGCTGATTGTTCGTACCTTTACGGTGATTATAGGCGTGTCCGCTTTTGTCATCGGCTTTGGAATGCTCGCTACTACACTGTTCCCCCCTGACCGTATACCCATTCTTACGGAACAAAATGCCGAGCGTATTGTGCTCGAGACTGGCCGCTACTTTTTGGAAATGTTTCCTTCGAACATGCTTTCTGTGGTATTTGGCAGCGGTACGTATCTTTTTCCGCTTTGTATTTTTGCCTTTTTTATGGCCATAGGCCTTTCCTACGACAGGAACTACACCAAACAGATACTCGCCCTTACCGACTCGTTTTCCCGTGTTTTCTACCATATCGCGGCGTTCTTTTCAGAAATTCTTGGACTGCTGGTAATCATACTTTCCGCATATTGGGCAATCCGGTACCAAGGCGTGTTAAAAGCCGGTGTGTTTCACGCGATTAACCGGCTCCTGTTGATTCTTGTCCTTGCCCTTGCGGCGATAATACTCCCGCTTTTTCTCTATTTAATAAAAAAATACCGCACTCCCTGGAAGGTTGTGTATGCGTCGCTTGGTTCCGCAATCGCCGCGTTCTTTTCGGGAGACATCAATTTTTGTTTGCCGCTCTTTATGCAGCAAACAAAAGAAAATCTGGGAATACGGCGGCGGGCAAATACAATAATAACAATGCTGTGGACAACCTTTGGCCGTTCAGGAAGCGCGATGGTCGCCGCTGTCGCACTGCTGGTTATCATCAAATCATATTCCAGTCTTGATATTGAAAAAGGCGAGCTTATTGCCATTGCCGGTCATGCATTCCTGCTCTCGTTTTTGCTGGCGCGCAACCCGGGAGACGGCGCTTTTGCCGCGCTTGCTGTGCTGTGTGCCGGTTATGGGCACGGCCTTGAAACAGGCTATCTTATTCTTAAACCGATGGCTTTTTATCTTATCTCGATAGGCGCCTTCCTCGATATTATGATAGCATCTTTGGGCAGTTTTGCTGTTGCACGCATGACAGGCTATCAGAACGAACGCGAAATAAAAAACTTTATCTAGGAGCACCTTCATGAATGACGTGTTTATGAATACATACCACCGTCTGCCGGTAACTTTTGTTAAAGGTAACGGGGCATATCTTACCGATGCACAAGGCCGGGAATATCTTGATTTTACCTCGGGAATCGCCGTCAACTGTCTTGGACATAATCATCCTGATTTAGTGCAGGCGCTGGGTGCTCAGGCGGCGCGGCTTATTCATGTAAGCAACTACTTCCAAAGTGATGCAAGCGTGATGTTTGCCGAAAAGCTCACTGCAATTTCACAGATGCGGCGCGTGTTCTTTTGTAATTCGGGCGCGGAGGCAAACGAGGGCGCGATAAAAATTGCCCGCAAGTACTCGCTAAAAAAATACGGCCCGGGCCGCCATACCATTGTAACGCTACGCGACAGCTTTCATGGAAGAACAATAACTACGCTGTCTGCAACAGGCCAGGAAAAGTTTCATGTAAATTTTGGCCCCTTTACGGAAGGTTTTACGTTTATTCCGCCAAATAATATTGAAGCGCTGGAACAGGCTCTTGATAAAACAGTTGCCGGACTTTTTCTGGAACCCATTCAGGGAGAGAGCGGAGTGCATATTCTTTCAGATGAATATCTGCGCCGCGCAGCAGAGTTATGTGCGGAAAAAGACATCGTGCTTATGTTTGATGAAATCCAAAGTGGGCTTGGACGAACAGGGGCGTTTCTTGCAAGCGAACATGCCGGAGTTCGTGGAGATGTTGTAACGCTTGCCAAAGGACTTGCCGCAGGAATCCCTGTGGGGGCGGTGCTTGCCGGAGAAAAGACCTGCGCGGTGCTTGAAACAGGCGATCACGGGAGTACTTTTGGCGGGAATGCCCTTGCCGCGGCGGCCGGTGTTGTTGTGCTTGAAAAACTTGCCGTGCCTTCGTTTCTTGCTGAAATAACTGCACTTGGTGAGTACCTTCTTGAAGGACTCCGTGCGCTTAACAGCCCGGTTATTACCGGAATGCGCGGACGGGGGCTTATTGCCGCCTGCGATCTTACAATAGACGCACGGCCTGTGCTGGAACGGCTTATCTCTCGTACGGCAGCTGGTACACGGGGATTGTTGCTGCTCCAGGGCGGCCCCCAGACATTGCGCTTCCTTCCGCCCTATATTATCAGCCGCGGGCAGATTGATGAAGGTCTTGCGCTGCTTAACAAGGCCTTGAGCTGAACGGTAAATTTTGATAGTGTTAACCATCACTTGATTTGGAGGATATGATGAATCTTGATATTAAAGACATTCATTTTACATTGCGGGATGATGGCCGGCAATATATCGAAAAAAAACTGGGGCGCCTGCATAACGCCGACGCAAATATTATCGACCTTTTAATAACCATTACCAAAGACGCAAAGGAATTCATCGCGGAGGCTACGATAAACTTTCGCTGGGGGGTAAGCTCTCATGTCAAAGAGCATGAACCAGAGCTTAATCCTGCTATCGACAAACTTTTTGACGCCTTAGCGGTAAAAGTGAATAAAGAAAAAGAAAAAGCACAGGAAAAACGTTAAGGCGCTGATAATGCCACAGGTATGATGACTACTGCGGAATGGGAGGGGTTTTGTGCTGCACGGGAGCATTTTCGCGCGCTCTGTGCCGAACTCTCAAAAAGCCTTCCCGAATTACGGATTGAACAGGAACGGCTTGTCGCGGAGCGCGGCGGGGCATATTATACGATTGATACGCCTGTTGTGTATAATACTGCACTTGACGATATAAGCCGGAATGATGCGCCGGCGTTAATTCTTGTTGCAGATAATCCGGGGCGCCGCGAACAAAGCTCAGCCCTGCGCCGCTATCTTGTCGGCCCTTCGGGAAAAATAGCAGAACATTTTTTTGCGCGCGAACAAAGCCTGAATTTTGATTTAAGAAAGAATGTTATCATTTTGAATAAAACACCGATCCACACGCCGCGCACGGTTGAATTGCGGAGTATATCAGGCCCCCCTTCAATACATAATGCTGTTATAGATTCGCAAAAAAAGATGGCGCATTTGCTTAGTGAATTTTATACCGCGCTCCGCATACCTGTTTGGGTTATTGGTTATTCTGAAATGCGCAAAAACGGCATCTTCGCCGCATATACCGCAGAGCTTGCCGCACTTGTCGGCCACGGCAAAATTAACGCAGATGATGTATTCTTTTACCGGCATTTTTCAATGAATCAATTTTCAATAGACCTTAACAAACAGCGCCTTCCCCGGGAATCAACTGTGTCCGCACTTACCCGTATCGGCGCTGCATACCGCACCCGGATCTTGCAGCCGTTTTACGCGGCTCATCCATCATGACAAATGTCATAGTTTTTGGTGTTCTTATCAAGCGTCATACTTCTTTGCCTCATTAAACGTGGTTATGGAGGCTTTTATGAAGCAAATTAAAAATACTGTATGCGCGGTTTTCGCGCTTGTGGTCACGCTTTCGTGCAGTGATGATAGTGCGCTTGACAACTTGCTTGGAGGAAGCGCGTCTATTCCGTTGTATTCAGGATATAAAGTTGTGTCTGGTAAGCAGATCGATTTTTATTTTTCTACTGATGTACAGGTTCTATCGGCGCGCTTGCAGCCGGAAGCTGATCTTGAACCGCTTTCAGAAGGAAATGCAGTTTCTTTGATGATGAAGCAGGATCGTTCAGGCGGCGAAAGATTCATAGCTGATATTCTTGTTGAAGATCCAGATGGAAATACCTTGGAAGTTATTGTTCCATTTAGAACGCGCAACGACCGGGTGCCGCGCCTCGTTATCAACGAAATTAAATTTTCCTACGGAGACCAGAAATCAGAATTTATCGAATTCAAGGTGCTTGAAGCAGGCAACTTGGGGGCTTTGCGGCTTTTTATCGTCAGTGCAGATCCTTTTTCGCCGGTTTATGAATTTCCGCCTGTTGAAGTTACCGCCGGTGAATATATCATCCTGCACATGAGAACACTTGATGTTGATACCGCCGTTGACGAACTTGGAAAAGATTTGACGCTTTCATCATCACTTAAAAATGAATGTCCTAAAACTGTCCGCGACCTTTGGCTGCCCATAAAAAAGAAATTGCTGCATAATACGGATGTTATCTATCTTATGGATCAGGACAGCAAAATAATTGAAGGCGTAGTGCTTTGTGAAATTGATGACAAGAATACTGCTGATGCCGTATGGAAAAAGAACAAAGAAATTGGCAAAGCAGCGGAACTTTTGGCAAAGCAGGGGCAGTGGCTTAATAAAGATGGTATCGCCGTCCGTACGCCGCAATGGGATGATGCGGCAATCACCAAAGGAAACTCAGGAACACGAACACTGTGCCGCGACGAAGATTACAAAGATTCAAATACCCAGAGTGACTGGTATATCTGTAAAAAAAGCGGCGCAACACCCGGTGCAAAAAACGATCCTGAACGTTACGTACCGTAAAGCGCACGGCTGCCTCTTTTTACGCGGGAGTTCCTTTGTTATACTGTTTCCATGTTTCGAAAACTGCCCGCGTCACAGCGTATTCTGTCAATTGTTCTTGCACTCATACCGCCTGTACTATTCTTTGTACCGGTGGAAGGGGCGGTTTTGCCGCAAACAAGTTTTACAGGTTATGCAATCCTTACTTTTGATGAATCACTTGATGAAGCCGAAGTATGCGCCAAACTTACACACGCCGGCATAAATAATTTCTTTGCCGCGTCAAATCAGACGGCATTTCTGAATGAATTTTCCGCTGTTGAAGAAATACCGCTTGATGAATATACCGCGCGTGTTGAATCGTATGACCCGCGCAATGACGGATATGCAGAAAAAGCCCGCGCACTTTTTCTGGGCAACGGTACCCGCCGTATTTTTATTCCTGCCAGAGAGCTGAGCAGTTTCGGTATGCCCCCCCCGGATGAACGTATCAAAACTGTGCTTTCTGGTATGCCGGTAAAACTTGCCGCCGCTGATGTTCAGTACAATACAACCCAATCAATGATAATTTTTGCGCTTGCCTGCTGTGTGTTTATCCTTCTTGCGCGGAAAATTGCCGCACTTAGCAATGATAAATTTTTATTTTGGTGTGCGCTTTCGCTTATCCCGTCGTTTGCTCTTTTTGCGCGAAACGGCGCGGGCGGGCTTGCCGCCTGTGCCGTGCTTTTGGCATTTTTCCAGACGGTGCGTGTTCCTTTATTGCGGTTCTTTACCGGACTGTGTCCCGGCGTTAAGATTAAAGTGCGCAGTCTTACCGTGTTGTTCAACAGGGACACGCTTGTCAGCTTCATCCGCGAGCTTGCCCCCGAAACAATAAAGCTTGGCGTACTGACGGTGCTTTACGGGGGAATCTGCGCCGCCGCCGCCATTCCGGTTTCTGTTTTTGCACCGGCGTTTTTATGTTTCATGCTTTGTACGTGCGGCCTTGCTGTCTGCGAAGCGGCTCAAGGGCCTTTAGCTGATCATGCACGTTTTGTGTTTATCCCGATACGCTGTACCGCCCACAAATTCCCCACACTGCCGCTGCCTTTTCTTGGGGCAATGTGCGCCGCATTGATCGTGCCGGTAGTATCGGGCGGCGGTATGCCAGAGACTGTTCTTCCGGCAGGCGTGGTTTCTTCCAGCAACGTACCCGCACAGGAAGACTATCAGCGGCATATTGAGTTTCAGCGTGACTTTGCCTATCGAAAGCTGGGCGCTTCGGAAGATGACGCTCATGAATATCTTCATTATTCAAGAGGGGAAAATTCCCTGATTTCATCACACGAACCTGCGGCACGAACAAATTTAGGTTTCCCTGACAGCGCTGATTTTCATGAAACGCCGGAATGGAAGCTTGCCCCGCTAGTAAACTATCTTAAACATCCTCATGTTCAGCGTGCTCCCCTTGCGCACACAGGCTTTGCAGGAAGTGCAGCAGCGGCGGTCTTCGCGCTTGGCCTCTACGCCCCCTTTGCTTTTTATCGCCGCCGCCGCCGAATCAGTAAAGCCGTTACCGCCGGCAACTGAACTTACCCAAAACAGGATAGGTCTCAGTTTCTTGTTCTTGAATTTAGTATTATAACGCTACCATAATAAGTTTATGGAGGAGATTTATGAAGTTTTCTTTTAGAAAATATATATTATTCAGTTGTGCGCTTTGTCTTCCTTATGTTGTCCATGCAGAACCGGCGTACTTATCTAAAACCATAAGAATTGTATTTACCAAAGCGGGGCTTCCTACGGTCAATGAAAACCGCATTCCCGCAAATTGGACGCTTAAAACATTGAGCGGCGAAACTCTAACGCTTCATCAGCTTAAAGGCAAGGTTGTGTTCCTTAATTTTTGGGCAACTTGGTGTCCGCCGTGCCGCGCCGAAATGCCGTCAATGGAGGTGTTATACCGCCGTTTCCACGGTAAAGGGCTAGAGATGATTGCCTGTGATGTAATGGAAAATTCCGCAGAAGTCGCCAAATTTATGCGGGATAACAAACTCAGCTTTCCCGCCCTGTTGGATTCAACCGGACAGGTAAGCAATCAGTATGGGGTGCAGGGAATACCGGCGACTTTTATCATCGACCGCGAAGGGAGGATAGTCTCGCATGTGGTAGGGAGCAAGAATTGGAATACACCGGCAATAACGGACGCTTTTGAGGCTTTGTTACAATATGGACGCTAATATCTCACTTATTACAGCCTTTGCCGCCGGCTTTCTTTCGTTTGTATCGCCGTGCGTACTGCCGCTGCTTTCAAGTTATCTTGTATTTATCAGCGGGAACAAGGCCGGCATGGAAGCGGTCGTTCAGCGAAAAACTCTGTTAAGTTTTACCAAAGAAGACCGGCATTTGCTTGTTTCGACACTGTTTTTTGTGCTTGGTTTTAGTGTGGTTTTTGTTATTCTGAGTATTGTTATCTACGGCATTTTGTCGGTAGGTGCTGGCGGGATTGGCCGCATTATAAACCGCATTGCAGGCAGCATTATCATCCTGCTTGGCGTGAATACGCTTTTTAATTTTTTGCCGTTTCTTAAATATGACGACAGCGGACACTGCGCAACCTGTACACCGCGTCATTCAATACTTTCGGCACGACGCACTTCAATTGTTCATCCGTCACGCCGTCCCCGCGGGTTTGGAGGCGCATTTCTTGTCGGGCTTGCCTTTGGAGCAGGATGGACGCCCTGTGTCGGCGCCTTTTTGGGCAGTATACTCCTTATGGCAAGTCAAAGCGGTACAATGACGCTCTCTGCCCTGTATCTTGCGGTGTATTCGCTTGGATTAGGATTGCCGTTTCTTTTGGCAAGTCTTTTTTGGGGCGCATGTATGGATATGTTAAGCCGTATGCGAAACATAATGCCGCTGCTTCGCGTAGTAAGCGGCATCTTTCTTATTGCAGTAGGCGTTTTGATGCTTGCCGGCAGATTTTTTGTATTCAACATAATGTTTCAAAAAGCCAGTGTTTTTCTTGGCACCTGGGCATTGGGCGATACACTGAGCGTTCGGCTTATTCCGGCACTGCTGTTTTTGCTGTTCGCCGTCATACCACTTATTGTCAAAGGTATTCGCAGGCGGCGAATTTCAATTGCTTCAACGTGCTGGTCAGGGCTAATGTTTATCCTTGCCGCTGCTAACGGCACAGGATTTTTAAACTGCGCAAACATCCTTGCGCAATGGTTCAGCTTCACCGGCATTTAAGGCAATGCTGATAACACTTTTAGGCGCGGCGGCCTGCGGTGCCTTCCTGTTTTGAGGGTTAACGGGCAATAATTGCCGATATTGTGAGTACTAGGTATGCTTATAAAAAATGGCGTATTCAGGATGTTGGCTTGAATATGTCAATCTGAACTGGAAGAAAGTGAGTGCCCGTGGCAGCAGAATTGCAAAAACCTTCGTGGGAAGAAGAATATAAAGAACGGCATACGCTGTTACTAAACCGTCTTGAAATGTTGCGGTCAACCAATGCTGCGACAGACCGGAAGGCACGTATGCTGTTGCTAAATCGTCTTGAAATGCTGCGGTCAGCTTCATTGAAAGATGATGGCGTCAAAGTTCCTCTTTCTGAAGTGCGCAGGACTCATTCGCGCGTTGTTTCACGCATCGGAAAATACCGGCGGAAACAATCAGTTTACGAAAACAATGAAGAAATTGAAGTAACGCTTGGATTTTCTGATGAATCTGACAGCGGCGTTCAAGACAAGATAGACTTTGAAGAACAGGTTCTGGAAGTTCACGAGGAATTGCCACCGGAAGATATAGCTGAAATCCCCGCCACAGACGCCGGCCTTGCCCTTGAGCAGGAAGCCGTGCTCATACCCGAAGCTGCATCTGAATCTGAGCTCATAGCCGAAGTTGAACCCGAAATCGTGTTTGAAGTTGGCGCTACATTCATGCCCGAAACCGAAGCCGCTTCGGAGCTTGAACTCAGCGCCGAAGTCAGATCTGATGCAGACTCAGACAAAATAAATTCCCCAGAAGCATTATCTGACATTTCCGCTCCTGAAGCCCCTGCTGTGGAAAAAGCTCCGCGGCAAACTCCGGAGAAAAAAGCGCGGGCTCGTGCGGCCATGCCGCATATAAAATACCCGATAAAATTTAAACTTGTTGCAATTGTTTCTGTGCTGCTGCTTGTATCACTTGGTACTGTTACTGCGCTTGTCTCCGTGCTTGTTAGTTCAGATGTGCAGCTCACCGCCGAAGTAAATAATTTTAGCATTAACCGGCGTAATGCCGAATCAATGAATAATGAGCTGCGTAATATCCGTTCCGCTGTTGCATCATTTTTAAATACAGTGGCGATTATTGATTTACATTCAATGATGACTGCCGATGATCTGACAGGTTTCTTTTTTCAGCACAATCCCATTATTTCCGCTGTTGTCCTTGTGCCGCCGGAAGGTGAAATGCGGTATATTATGCCGGCAAGTCAAACACTGCCTGTTTCCACGATAAGTTCGTGGCTTTCAGGCGAACAGGAGATTGTACAGCGTTCTCGTGCCGGTGAAACAATCTTACGTAATGTGTCGCCTGTTTTTGGAACGCCCCAACTCGCCATGCTTCTGCCGGTAACAATCACTGTTAACACAAATATGCCCAGCAATTATTGTGCGGCAGTTTTTTTCTCGCAGGAAGATCTGGATGATATACTTGGAAATAGCGCAAATATTTCATTCTTGATTAATGATAATGCTGAAGTACTGATGCATCCTGAAAAATCTTTTGTAATGGGCGCGGCAAATTTTGGGAAGATTCCTTTTATTGAAAATGCCCTTTCGTCCGCCGCCCGCGGAACACAAACAATTTACGTTGATGAAACCGGCATTGAATACTTTGGCGTATATCAGCGGCTTTCTATTGGGAACAGTGTGCTTATCACAATCATAAAACGCAGTGATGTTTTTGCAGGAATTATTGCTACAACACAGCGAAATATTGTTATCAGTATTTTTGTTCTTATTTTGTCTATTATCATTATTAGCATTTTTGCCAGTACGATAGGCAGGCCGCTACGTGCACTTACAACTGCGGCGCAGCATATTGAAAATGGCCATTATCAATTGGATCTTACCCACAAAAGCCACGATGAGATTGGTGTGCTTACCCGTAGTTTTATTGGCATGGGACTTGGCCTTGAAAATTTTGAAAAATTTACCAACAAAGCTGTTGTCGAATTAGCGCGGCTTGGCAAGCTTTACCGCGGCGGCATCAATAAAAACATCACGGTATGCTTTGTTCTGATACGAGATTTTAGTGAGCTGTCTCATAACATGAGCGCTCAGCAAATCGTAAGCTTTGTCAATGAGTATCTCGAACTTATGGTTCCCTGTGTTACCAAAACCGGAGGAATCGTTGATAAATTCTTAACACAGGGCGGCGTCGTTATCATGGCTGTTTGGGGCTCAACAGGCAGCGACACAACACCCCGGCAAAATGCGCTAAACTGCATCCGCTCCATGTTGATGATGCGTTCGAATCTTGTTGTATTTAACGACCGGCTTCAACACCGTTTCTGGGGCTATGCGCCGCGTATCAAAATTGGCTGCGGCATCAATTCAGGGAATGTTGTTGCTGGACAAATGGGCAGTGAGCAGCGCATGGAGTATACAGTTATTGGTGATACAGTTAACCTTGCCGCCCGTCTAGAAGGGGCAAATGATGTTTTTGATACAGATATGCTGATTTCCGAAGCAACATGGAATCTTGTCAAAGACAAAACAACTGTGAAGGAGATGCCCAACCTCAGTGTAAAAGGCAAAATAGCTCCATTGCGGGTATTCTCTGTTGTAGAGATGCCGCTTGATGATAACGAACAAGAAACGCCTGTCGTTGAAGATAATGTTCTTGCAGATGTATCCTACAACGCTGATTAATAGAGATGGTAGGATTCGCTGTAAAATAATTAAGGAGAGTTTGTTGAGAAGAAAAGATAAGGAAATTGTAAATATTGAAGACAAAATGCATGTTATAGACAAATGCAAAGTATGCAGGCTTGGTTTGTCAGAAAATAATAGACCATATATTATACCGTTAAACTATGGATATAGTTTTAAAGACGATACATTGATATTATTTTTTCACAGCGCCTTAGAAGGTAAAAAAGTTGATATTATAAAACATAACAACAAAGCATGTTTTGAAGTTGACTGCGATAATCAATTAATAGAAGGAGAGAACGCATGCAGCTATAGCTATGCTTTTAAAAGTATTATAGGATTTGGAGAAATAACAATCCTGGAAAGTAAAAAAGAAAAAAGCAATGGTTTAAACGCAATAATGAAACAGCAAACAGGAAAAGAAACAGAATATGATTTTACAGAAGATCAATTAAGAAATGTAATGATATATAAATTGGACGTAGAAGAATTTACCGGGAAACAAAAATTATCCAAATAAGCATGCAGGACAAGAACTGGGCTCTACTTGCCAGTAACAGGCCGGGGCGGGTATACTGTAAAAATGGGTAGTAAACTTCCACCGCCGCCGCCAGGGTTATCCGCTCCTTCAGGCGGATCACGTTTTGGACTTTTTCTTTTTTGTGCAGTTCTTATTGTTGTTGCTTTTATTTATATTCGTTCACCAGCGTCATCGGTAATTCCAGTTGCATATTCTGATTTTCTTGCTCTGGTCAATGATAATACGCGCAGGCCTATGGCGGTAACTATCTATGATGGCGCAGTTATTCAGTGGCAGGGCTCTGGCCGGGAGTTGTATAAGACAGTAATTCCTTACGAAGATCCTGCGCTGCTTGCTACATTAAAAGATAAGGGTATTCGTGTTTCGGGCGATACATTGCCGGTCAGTTGGTTTCAAATACTTGCCAAAGTATTCCCATGGGTGATCGGGTTCTTTTTTGTTTCAATGATAATCCGGAATATGCAAATGTCGGGGCCGGGAGGCCGGGGGTTTACCTTTGGCAAGAGCCGTGCGAAACGTTACGAAGAACACGGCAAGAAAGTCATGTTTGCCGATGTTGCCGGACAAAAAGACGCAAAAGCAGAATTGGAAGAAGTTGTTGTCTTTCTAAAAGACCCAGATAAATTTACTAAAATGGGCGCCCGTATCCCTAAAGGAGTACTCCTTGTGGGAATGCCGGGTACGGGAAAAACATTGATGGCGCGCGCTGTTGCCGGAGAAGCAGGCGTTGCGTTTTTTCATATGTCAGGTTCAGATTTTGTCGAAATGTTTGTTGGTGTGGGGGCAAGCCGTGTGCGTGATCTTTTTGAGGAAGGACGTAAGCATGCTCCCTGTATCATATTTATTGATGAACTTGACGCAGTAGGACGCACCCGGGGAGCAGGCTACGGCGGCGGGCATGATGAACGTGAACAAACGCTCAATCAGCTTCTTGTCGAGATGGATGGTTTTGATTCAAAAGAAGGCATCATCATACTTGCGGCAACGAATCGGCCAGATGTGCTTGATCCGGCGTTATTACGTCCGGGACGTTTTGACCGCCAAGTAATTATTGCAATGCCGGATATTAATGAACGTGAAGATCTGCTTAAAATTCATGGTGGAAAGGTTAAAGTTGCCGAAGACGTTGATTTTAACCGTATCGCGCGCGCTACTCCTGGGATGAGCGGGGCTGATATTGCTAATCTTGTTAATGAAGCAGCACTTTTTGCCGCTCGTAAAGACAAAAATGCTGCCGATATGGGCGATTTTGAAGCGGCGCGCGACAAAATATTGATGGGAGTTGCCCGCAGTACACTGGCGATTTCTGAGAAAGAACGCAAAATGACGGCGATACACGAGGCTGGACATGCGCTGCTTCATTATTTTCTTTCCAACGCAGATCCGCTGCATAAAGTAACGATAGTTCCCCACGGGCGCGCGCTTGGCATGGCGGTATCTTTGCCTAAAGAGGATAGCTATTCGCGCAGTCGTCTTTGGCTTGAAGATCGTATTGTAATTTGTTACGGTGGCTGGACTGCGGAAAAGCTTGTTTATAACGAAACGACGACAGGTACTAAACAGGATATTCAACAGGCAACAGAGATGGCGCGGAATATGGTCTGTGAGTGGGGTATGACAGATGAGCTTGGGCCTATCTCTTTTGGGCAGGAAGACGAGCCGATTTTTCTTGGGAAGGAGATTGCGCGGCATAAAGATTATTCTGAAGAAACAGCACGGCATATTGATGCCGCTATTAAACATATTCTTGATACATGCAGAGAACGCGCCGAGAATATTCTTGCTAAAGAGCGATCTCGGCTGGAAAGCCTTGCCGCCGCGCTTGTCGAGCGTGAAACACTCAGTGACGGAGAGATTCGTTCATTGCTTGACATTGAGGGCGGCGCTGTTACTTAAGCGCAAATGTTACGTTAAGTTCGGTGTTGATTTCTTGATCGCCTGCCGGAACAACTGCTGAACGTTTTAATGCGGCAGAATCGTAGGCGGCATTGGCGTATCTTGTCACTACCGCATCATGGTTAGGCTCTTCCTCAAGTGCGACAACACCAGTAATTTTGGCTCCCGCAAGATGCGCATAATGTTGAGCCTTATCAAGCGCCTTTTGGTATGCCAATTCGCGGCTTTGCTGAAAAAGTTCTGCTTTATGTTCTGTATCGAATTTAATATGAGAAACACCAACCTGATCAATGGCGCTTAACTTATCAAGTACTGCGGGAAAACGTTCCGGCGTGTTGATAATATCTTTGATGGTAACCGTAATTGTTTGCTGGGCGCGCTGACCGAGACGTACGGCGCGTCCGTTGCTGTATTCAGTAGCAACATCGTATGTTAACGAGATAGTGCGTATCAGTGTGCTGTCGATACCTGCTTCTGCAAGAATGGCAAGTATATCATTCATTCTGGCATCAACATGATCTTTTGCCTGTTTTGTCGTTTCAGCAATATAAGAGAACGTGATGTTCATTTGTACAAGATCCGGCGGCGCCATCACCGTGCCAATTCCTGTTACAGAAATAGTGCTTTGTGTGTTTGGTTTATTTATCACACATCCTGATATAAGAATAGCAAGTGCTATCATCATGCGAAAATAAGACATTTATCATACTCCTCAGTTATGTATCAGTTTAGTATACTTTTTTTTGCCGCGAAGTTACAGAGGCACGAAGGGCTCGTGTCGCATTGAGTACAGCGAGCAATGCAACTCCGACATCGCCGAAGACAGCTTCCCATATCTTTGCCATACCGAGTGCGCCCAGTACAAGGATAATTGCTTTGACACCGAGGGCGAACACGATGTTTTCGGTAACAATACGCCGCGTTTTTCGTGCAATGTTGATGCCGCACACGATCTGTTCCGGCTGGTCAGTCATAAGCACTATATCGGCGGCTTCAATGGCCGCGTCACTGCCTACCCCTCCCATGGCAACGCCAATATCACTAATTGCAAGTGATGGGGCATCATTGATGCCATCGCCGGCAAAAAGCACCGCGCCGCGCCCTGTTTTTTCCTGCAAAAGCACTTCAAGTTTTTCTGCCTTTTCATGAGGCAAAAGTTCACTGTAAACCGTATCAATTCCCGCTTTTTGTGCAAGATGGTTTGCCTGCGCGGCAGTATCGCCGGTAAAAAGCGCAATGCGCCGTACACCAAGCGCTCTAAGTTCACGTACAGTTTTTACCGTGCCTTCTTTGATTTCATCGTTAATGACGAGAGCGCCGGCGTACTGACCATCAATACCAACGTAGACAACAGTCCCTAACGCATCGCACGGCTCAAAAGTAATACTTTCCCGGGCAAGCAGCTTTGCGTTTCCCGCCACAACGAGCTTCCCCATGATCTCCGTCCGCACTCCCATACCGGCAATTTCCGTATATGATGATGAAGCTGCATGGCGGGGAACGCTGGTGTTCAAATCTCGCGCTTTAATGATTGCTTTAGCGGCAGGGTGATTGGAATGAGTTTCTGCGGCGGCAGCATAAGCGAGAAGTTCATCTTTAGTATAAGGCGTATAGGGATGGAGTGCAGTAACAGAGAAGACACCGCGTGTAAGCGTACCGGTTTTGTCGAATACTGCGGTGTCAATACGGGCAAGTGCCGAAAGATAATTACTGCCTTTTATAAGTATGCCGTTTCGTGACGCGGCGCCCAATCCGCAGGAAAAAGAGAGCGGAATCGAAATGACAAGGGCGCACGGGCATGAGACAACAAGGAAAACAAGGGCATTGTAAATCCAAGGCCGAAATTCAAAACTGCCGGAAATAACCGGAGGGAGAGTTGCAAGCAGCAGTGCGGCAACAACAACTGTCGGTGTGTACCAGCGGGCGAATGTTGTAATGAAATTTTCAACATGGGATTTTTTTTCTGCGCTTTCTTCAACTAGACGAAGTATGCGTGCAACAGTTGATTCACCGGCATTCTTGACGGCTTTCAGCGTGAGTACGCCGGTTAGGTTAATTGCGCCGGAAAGGATCTCGTCGCCAGGCTCAACATCGCGGGGCATTGCTTCGCCGGTAAGCGCCGAAAGATCAAGCGACGACGTGCCGTTCAGTACTGTACAATCAAGGGGAATACGTTCACCAGGCCGGACGATAAGAGTATCGCCGACGGTAACACTGGCCGGAGGGACAATTTTTTCACCTTCGGCAGTGAGCAGGCGGGCAGATTCAGGCCGTATATCCATAAGACGGGCAATTGACGCACGGGACTTTCCGGCGGCGGCTTCTTCACAGGCTTCTCCAATCTGGTAAAAGAGCATTACAGCGACAGCTTCGGGATATTCGCCAAGAGCAAACGCGCCCAGAGTTGAAATACTCATCAGGAAATTTTCGTCAAACACACGCCCGTGCGCGATATTACGCGCTGAGCGAAGCAGTACATCACTTCCAATAAGCAGATAGCCTATCACGCAAAGTATGAGTTTGATGATTTCTGCGTTAAGATTTTGTGGAATCGTGATAAAATCGTATTCAACAAGAAGTCCGGCAGCAAAAAACAGCACTCCTGCACACATTTGCAGTTTATAACGGAGTTTTTTAACCTTTCCGTCATTTTCAACGACAGTATTTTGATTTTTAGATGAATTGCAGCAACAGCATGATGTCATAAAATTTCTCCTTTATAAGCATTTGGTAATAGTTCAGTTACATGACAAAGTCCCTGATCAAGTATATTGCGGACGTGGTCATCATCCAGCGAATAGTACACAATCTTACCATCACGGCGCGGACGGACGAGTTTTGTTTGCCGTAAAAGACGAAGTTGATGGGAGATTGCCGATTTAGTCATCGAAAGCAGCGCTGCAATATCACACACGCACAATTCCTGATTGAGCAGCGCAGAAATAATTTTGATGCGGGTCGAATCAGCAAACATTTTAAAAAGTTCGGCAAGATCAAAAAGCGTTTCTTCTTGGGGCATTGCCGCCCGCGCTGCTTTGATTGCAGCTTCATGTACAATCACACAGTCACAAAATTCACTCTCTTTAACATCTTCATTCATAAAACATCCTATATATACTTAATTGAATATATGTTCAACTATAAATAGAAATGTGTTTTTAGTCAAGTCATTTTGATAATAGGTGGCAGGAACAGTGCGAAATAAAAAAAGAGCGTCCCGCAGGACGCTCTTTTTGTTTTAGTGGAAGCGAGAACTTAGTTGTTGTTGCTGATCCAGGTGATGGTTGCCGCGCCGTTACCCCACTGACCGGCCACGGTGAGGGCCGGTGCAGGGTCGCTGACACGATCTGAACGGACATAGTTTGTGCCGCCCGCGCCGGAGCAAACAATATTGTTGGAAGTATCCCCTTTGTATTGGCTACCGTGAACTGAGTCGCCGCCTTTAAAGCCGCCGCCGCCGCCGCCGCGGCCTTCGTAACAAGAAGAGCCCTTTGTAGCATTTCGCCCTTTTTCGTCATCGCTTTCGCCAGGAAGCGGAGCACGCGAAACATCTTCAGAAGTTGCACTCATTTTATATGTCTTACCGCGCTCGCCGGCATTACCGCCAGGAATAGCGTACCATTGACCACTGCCAGGCGATTGCGCCGCGCCGCCGCCGCCTGCGGCAACGGCAATACGCGGGTCGTTAGCTTCATCACACGTGAGCAGCGTATTACTTTCACTGTCGCTCCAGGGCCGCACGTCTGTTGATCCGCCGCCAGCGCCGCCGGCCGCAAAGTAGTCGTTACCAGACTTCTGCCCTGCACTACCGCTGCCGCCGCCATTCCAACCGCCAGGCTTTGCACTTATGTATTTAGTATTATCTACCCGCGCATACGCACTCCCATTATACGTAGCGGTTCCCTCTCCCTCGCCGCCGGTGCGAACGGCAAGTTCAGTGTTTGCGTTAAAATTAAACTGCGCCGTTACATGGCCGCCTTTGCCGCCGGGCGCGGTATAGCTTCGCTTTGTCCACATGTGGCCGCCGGAACCGCCTTTCAGATCAAGCTGGTATTTCGCGTTGTGCGCCAGCGTAACTTTCTGCGCAACTTCCTGGTAACTCAACACCATCTCCGGAACAATTACCACAAGGTTCGGGTTCGCGTTAAGCAGCGCCGTAAGCTGGCGCGCCTTGGCCACTATCGCAGGATAGTCATACTCCTGATAGC
>JAITHM010000046.1 GCA_031279965.1 Spirochaetaceae bacterium | reverse complement strand
GTGACAGCCGCCGTCTGTCCATACTTCGACAGGCGCACTCACTGCGTTATACCAATTTTGGCTTTAAGCCGGTCAAATTTTTCGGTAAGCTCTGTTTCTGTTGGATTCTCCAGCGTCATGTAAAGTGTCCAGCGTTCATCATTGCTTTCCGCATTTGAGGTAAGAACTGCCCCCATCGAACCATTGTTATCTTTTGGTGAAAGCGCTGCTTTGCCGTTAAAAGGGAATTTTTCGGCAAGGAGATCTTCCCATTCATCGCGGTAATCAACACCAAGCCGTTGATCAGGTTTAAGATTGCGGGTAATAACGGCATAATCATTGCCCCGGTTATTTCGATTGAGTATTACTTTGGTAATGCCAAATTCAATTTTTTCACGCCGCTTAAAATATGCGGGCAGCAAAAATAATTCAGAAAGATTTGTCCAGGTAAAAACATCGCTTCCTGCGGAAAGACGAAGTTCCTGCGTGGCAAAACCTATCGCGCCTTTATTCTGCTCCCATGAATATTTAAAGTCGCGCAAAAATGTTGGGCGATAATTCTGAAACGTAAGGAAATCATCCCATTCTTCAAATGTTGAAGAATACGGTACGTGAATATGGTCACAGAGTTTTGTTAGATCCCATTGATAGACGAAGAGCTCGCCTGATGCCTGAATTGTGGTAATTGCCACAGGGCCGCCGGGCAGCGGCAGAATGTACATAAGCAATACTCTGTCATCAAATCCTATAACCCAATAGGCGGTAATCCATATCCGGCCAAGATTATCCTGAATTGTGCCTGTTTCTGTCGGCTTGCCCAGGGAAAGGATGCGGTATTTATCGTTGCGCCATAATGTGCGTTCTGTCCGCCAATTTTGGAGTATGGTATCAAGTACAAAATGAGGATCTGTATCCAGCTTGGCAAGCGGCGTTGATTTAGGGCGGATAATTTTAAAAAAGTTAAAGTCTGATACTGTTGAATAAAGCAGCCGCCCGTCATCAGCAAAATTAATTGATTTAACATCAAGCCGCGAAAGTTTCCAATTGTTATCATTACGGTCGACAAAATCAATTTGGGGGAAAACCGAAGACATTGTTGAGCTTAGAAGATAGGCGTTGTTGGGGCCGGTAAGATAGGCGGGCGCTGCATCAAAAAGCTCGTTCATTGTGGCGACATAGTGTGCGCGGTACGCATCAACTATAATTTCTTGAGTGTCTTTATACGGTTTGGGCAGTTCAATATCAATTTCAAAATGTTTAATAAGTGTGTTGGAAAGAATAAGATGCGCATAACTTGGTTTAACACGATAGTTGAGTGTTGCACGCTGATAATCAAGGATAACACGCGCTGGTGTGGAATAGAGAATGTTATCACGAAGGCTTGTCACAAGGCCGATGACGTCTCCTTTGGGCGTTACCAGAGGGCCGCCGGAATTACCGGGATTGCCGTCTGCCGACGATTTAAGCAGATGCCAGCGTCCAGATTCCGGTTCGGCAAGCGTCCCCAGCACCATGCCGCTTCGCACAATGATGCCTTCTCCCAGTGCGTTACCAATGCTTAAAACCGGTTCATTCAGATTAAAATTCGGTTTAAAATTAAAATATTCAGAAAACACGCGGTTTTTTACCGTAAAAATAAGAAAATCCCGCTCGCTGGATCCGCCGGTAATTTTGTCAACTTCAAAGACCTCGCCGTGGGAATCGCGGATATAATAGTGCTGGTAAACCATGCTCTTGTTTCCCAAATTGATAACATGAAAGGCCGTTGCAAGTTCAGTTGGCGAAATGGCAAAAGCTGTCCCGATAGAATAATACTTATCGGAGCGTATTGTGTAAGGAACGACCTCCCAGTTAAGTTCCCTTTCATAAACAGCCTGATCGTTCGTTTGTTTTTCCAGTACAACTTCAAAAACGGCATTGGCAACCAGCCGTTTGACTTTGGGCGAAAGCCCGCTGTTCAATCTTTCCGTTAAACATGCATTCAACAGGAGCGGTGCCACGGCGCTCATCATAATCCGTATAAAGTAACTGTGTTTACCCATATTTATAATATACCAGGCTTGTTGGAGAGGGGGTAGTAGGCTGATTGAAAGCCGGCTGCCCAAAACCGCCCACTATGGGAATGGTAACAAAGCACACTCTTGACAGTAAAATCGAATTACAATAGGGTGAATATATGATATTCCCTTTAGAAGAGCTTATTAAATACGAAAAAAGCATGTATGAAATTACCTGTGCCTCATCAAAGCGCGCATATCAGCTTTCTATGTTAAAGCTGCCGGAAATTGATGAGACAGGCGGCAAAGTTGTCTCTATCGCGGCGCGGCAGATATTCACGGGCGAGGTCGAATTCCGGTTGTCTCCTGAAGGAGACACATCAGGAAGCCTTATTCCGTCACTCAACGCACAATAACGTGCTCAAAATCTGCCGCATACACACGACTTTCCAGCAGTACCGTACATCTGCCGGCAGATTTTTCGGATGAGCACGATGGCCGGCGGCGTGGATCCGGTTCTTATCCTTTTTGGCCCGACGGCTTCCGGCAAAACAGAACTTCTCCAGCGTCTTTTTACCGGTGCTGACGCGCTGTGTAAGGTGGAAGTTATTTCCGCCGATTCAGCGCAGGTGTATCGCGGCCTGGACATTGGTTCTGCAAAGCCCGGCGCGGCAGTGCGCGCGCAATTGCCCCATCATCTTATTGATATGTGCACACCGGACGAACAGTTTACCGCCGGAGATTTTGTCCGCTGCGCCGGCGAAGCTGTGCGGCAGATACGGCAGCGGGGGCGGCTGCCGGTTATTTCCGGCGGGACAGGCTTTTATATCAACAATTTTATCTACGGCCTTCCCGACACGCCGCCTGCCGATAATGCTATCCGGGCCGAGCTGAAAGTTGAATTGAATAAACTGGGATCTGAGGTTCTTCACGCTGAGCTTGCCCGGGTTGATCCGGTAAGCGCCGCAAGGATCCATCAACATGACAGTTACCGGCTCCTTAGAGCGTTAGAAGTGTTTCGCCTGGCGGGGCGGCCGCTGTCGTCATTTAAAAGTTTTTCTGTTGAAGAACGGAGTGTGCGCGCAGGAGTGTTGAGTATCGGTATTGAGCGTCCCCGTGGAGAACTGTATGCGCGCATCAATAAACGCTGCGCCGCCATGATGAGCGCCGGTTTATATGAAGAGGTGAGCGCGTTGGCGGCGGCGGGATATACTCCCCGTCATCCGGCTCTTCGCGCAATTGGTTACAAGGAATTTTTTATTCAGGATGATGAAGGCGCTTACCATCTTTTAAATGACCGGGCGGCGATTGAAGGGCTTATCGCTCAAAATTCGCGCCGGTATGCAAAACGTCAGCTTACCTATTTTAAGACAGTTAAAAATACAGAGTGGTTTTGTATTGAAGAAGACAGCGCCCGTTCGCAGCGTGCTTTTACTGAAATTGCATCACGAATAAAACGTTTTGCGGAAACTTGCCATGCCCTCTGACGCGCATGTGCATCCTTATTATCTTGCCCGCTGTGACGGCGGCTCTGAACAGACGCGCAGGGATGAGATGATACACTGTGCGGCAAGTGCTTTCCATGAAGCTGAATTTTGTTTCAACGAGGCGTTGATGAGCGCGGCGCAGACTCCGGCAATGGCCGTATGCTTTGGTGTTCATCCGCAGCTTCCTGCCCACAACACGAAGGCCCGTTTATCCAGAGAAGCATGTTTTGATACCGCCCAAAGCCTGGATTTTTTACAGAAACTTATCCGTGAAAAGCGCATTGACGCGCTGGGAGAGATTGGTTTTGATTTATATGACGGCTTTTATAAAACAACTGAATCTGAGCAGGATGTGTTGTTTAAAGAACAGCTTGTGCTTGCACTGGAGGCCGGTTTGCCGGTTGTTCTTCATGTCCGGCGGGCATTGCACAAGATTTTTACGGTTAGCCGCGAATTGCGCCGCCTTCCTGCGGTGGTCTTTCATGCGTATGGCGGCCCGCTTGACGAAGCGCGCGCATTGTTACGGCGCGGCATAAATGCTTTTTTTTCGTTTGGCGCGGCGCTGACACACAATCATAAGCATGCTCTTTGCACATGCGCCCGTCTTGAGTCATCGCGGCTGCTTTTCGAGACTGACGCGCCCTACCAGCCTTTGGCGGGCAGGGCATACAGCTCATATTGTGATGTTTATACTATTATTGAAGCGGCGGCGCGTTTGCGGGGGCAGGATGCCAAAGAATTAATCAACATGAGCGATGCAACATTTAAGCGTATTTTTTTGCACAGGCCGCAGAGGTGCGTGGATAGAGGACAACCGGTTTTGCTGTCCTCTATCCACTAACTACCTAACGCAGAACGCGGGGGCGAATGGCAGCGGCTCATTCGCTTTATAACCGAAGATACCTATAGAATTCGGATTCCCAGGAAAAAGAACGTGGATGCAAAAAGCGTTGCTGACAGTACAGTCTACATAATAACGGCCATCTCCCGTCACGGCAGGCGAGGCAAACCATGCCCAGCCTATGTCTTCGTTAGTCTGGAAAGCATTTAATCTTCCCCCGGTCGATTCACTGGCAGAAAAAGTGTTCGTGCCGGTTAGTTCGTATTCTGTAGGCAGGAAGACAGAATCCTCAAGTATCTCTGTTGTACTCGCTGTTTTTCCTATTACGCGCCTAGCCTTCCAAAACACAGCCGGAGGCACTCCCGCAGCTAGAAGTCCCGCGTAATACTTTCCTCCTGCCACGTCAGCTTCAGGCGTTAGATACTTCCTCATCTCGCTCGCCCCGTAACCGCCTGCGTTAGTACCAGTGGCGTTCATCCGCCTTTGATGGCCATCAAAATGCTCTGGATTGGTCCTAATCCGGAAGACCACATGCGCGCCGCTGTCGTTGTCGTTCTTACCCGCATACGTATTTATCCCCACAACTTCTGCCTTTACAACTACTCCATCGTAAAAAACGCCCACAATGGCTCCCGCCCCGTTGTAAGCGTCTACCTTAACTTTCAGCTGCACATAATCGTTTGTTTTAATAGCGCCCAGCCGCATACTCTTCCCCTCGCCGGCTGTCTCAGGATTGGTATTACCGATATAATCTTTAATCGCGGTAAACGTCTCTGCAACATCATCCGTGTCAAAGCTTCCGTCGTATCCCGCCGATTTAATTCCAAACTTTACCATAAGATCTTGCTGGTTCGCCGCGTTCAGCTTGGCTGTTTTTGTGCCGCCCGATATGGTGTATCCAACCGGATTCGCCACCGTTACCGTTACTGTAGCATCCTGCAGCCATCCGTCTGTTTTCGTTATCCCCAGCGTCCAGGAATAACCGCCGCTTTCAGCAAGAGCGCCTTTCGTGTAGCCATCGCTGAGCGTAATGTCGCCTACGGTAAGCGTCGTAACGGCTGTGCTAAAGTTCAGCGCGAGCTGCGTTGTCTTGCTGCTGAGGGCCGATCCATTGGCAGTTACGTTGTTCAATGTTGCCGATGCGGGGCCTTTATTGGATACCGTAACGGTATAATCTTTATATTCGCTGTTGTACGCGGTAACTCTGTAAGTTTGTGAGGTTGAAAAATTAACCGGCGTATCGTCATCTAAAGGATCGGGGGCAATCGACGATCCTTCATAGCCAATTTCAGGTGTAAACGTCGTGCTGTGACCAGCGGGCAGCTGGACAGTTATCGTGCCGGCACCGTCGTTTATAGTTGTAGTGATAAGCGCTCGAACCGCGTCGCTTGCATCTTTTACGCTAAAACTCGTAATGCGCCTGGCGTCACTGGACGCCAATTGCATCGTGACGTTGTAATTGGCCGTCGTAACATTATCCGCCGCCCTGACCGTGTAGGTTATTGTGTTATTGAGCGCGGCTCCAAAATTCTGCGGGCCGGTAGGTGAAACACTCGCTCCCGCGCTCAACCTGATTGTAGGGGTTATGGCGCTAATATTCGCGTCGTAGGGCATATTCACCGTAATGTTCCGGTCGCTCCAGATCATGCCGGTCATACCGGTAACAGTAATGCTCGTAATTGCCGCCACCGTACTGGGAAGCCTGGATACGGTAACCGTATACACGCGGGGTTCGCCTTCCTCCGGCGTCACGGTAAATTGCACAGGTGTAGTGTAGTCCTGCGCCGTGCCCGGATCCGGCTCTATCGTAGGGGCGGCAAGGTCTATCTCCGCCTTCAGACTGACAAGGCTTGTACTATAGGGTACGCTTATCGCAATTGTTCCCACAGTTCCGTCATCAGAGTCTATAATCTCAGGCTCTGGGTGGTCTATGCCGATAAATTGCCATGAGCGTATCGACTTGTCCGTTGGCCCGTAATTGTGCGCCCGCCCCTCTGAAGATGCGTCAACGCCGCTTGCGCGGCAACCCAAAAACAGCACCGCAAGAACGGCCAGCGCGCCCCACAGCCTAAAATGCTTGCGGGGGGGGGGGGGGGGCCGAGGGTGAATGAACTTTGAACCCCAACAAACTGCGCCCCCCGTGGCCAGCGGTCCATGGCGGCCCCCGGCCCCCCCAAGGT
>JAITHM010000014.1 GCA_031279965.1 Spirochaetaceae bacterium | reverse complement strand
TGTAGCTGCTGTTTCTGCCCATGCCTTACACTACACCGCCAAAGCCCTTACCGGCAAGCGTGTTGCTTTTCCGTGAGGGGGCGCGTGGAAATTCGCGCGTACAAAACTAGTTGGCCGGGGACTTTGCTGACGCACGCTTTGGCGTGGCCGGAACTCTAGCCGCCAAACGTTTTGCCCCCGCGAATTTCCACGCGCCCCCACCAAGAAATGGCGCGCGAAACGTTGAGCGCGTTCCTCCGGCGAAGTGTGGGCGGCGGGGTCGTAAGCACTTACCGCAAGCTGTCACCGCACCGATAATTGAAGTATGAGTGAAGAACAAAGACGAGAATATAAAAGATTTATTCAAAACGCATGGGCACAAGCAGTTAATCACAAGAAAGGCATAAATGACATTCCAAAAAATAGTTTTACTATTCTACTTGACTCTAATGGATATACCCACACAACAAACGTAGAGAGAATTAAACATATTTATGACAGACACGGTAATTTTGTGGCAGAAAAACAACAAGGACAAATTGCCATAACAGAAAAAGACTTTATGAGTATACCAGACATAGTACAAACGCCGTCATTTGAGATACGAAAAATAAAACATTTTAGCACATACAGTGTGCTTTATGGTAAACACACAGAAGAAGGTCATACATATATTTATATTGAACACATAAGCAAAAAAAAGCGAAGGTATCTTTCAGTTACATTCTTTAAAAAAAGGAAAAAAACTTTTGTAAAAGACGTTATTAAAATATTAGAAAACAATGCAATTTATGACATCTCAGAGATTGAAATTATAGACCAATCAGGGGGAGACGGCCATCCCTCCAGTGATAGCGAACAAAACGCCACTAACGCAGCAGCCACTTCTGCTAACCCCAACAGTTCTATTCCACTCACAGGGGGCGGAGTCAGCTGATCTTGATTCAGTTGACGTTTTAAGTATCGTCTAATGCCGGTAATAAGTCAAGCGATTTGCTTTGCAATTACAAAAGGCTTTCCCGAAACGGGGCGCGTGGAAATTCGCGCGTACAAAACTAGTTGGCCGGGACTTTGCGGACGCACGCTTTGGCGTGGCTTGTGCTCTAGCCGCCAAACGTTTTGCCCGCACGGCTTTCCCGAAACGGGGCGCGTGGAAATTCGCGCGTACAAAACTAGTTGGCCGGGGGCTTTGCTGACGCACGCTTTGGCGTGGCTTGTGCTCTAGCCGCCAAGCGTTTTGCCCGCACGAATTTCCACGCGCCCCCACCCCACCAAGCACTGGCGCGCGAAACGTTGAGCGCGTCCCTCCGGGGAAGTTAGCACGGTGTGGGGCGCAGAAGCGGCTACTGGGACAGAAAAGGCGAACGCCCCACCAAGCGAAAGCGTGCGAAACGTTGAGCGCGTTCCTCCGGTGAAGTGTGGGCGGTGGGGGGCGCAGGAGCGGCTGCTGGGACAGAAACATTGAACGCCCCACAAGCGAAGGCGGGCGGGCGCATAAAAAAACCGCAAAGCGGAGGCTTTGCGGTTTTGTGTTTGGCGCAGAGATGCTTACGGAGTAGCCGCCGGGTCTACCGCGCCCATCCAGGTAATTCTTACTTCACCACTTGCTTTTAGCTTCTGGTTTCTTTTGCCGCTGACCTTTGTAAAAACAGGACCATCATATTGCGATCTGCCGCCAAGATCCGCAGGCATTCTTGCCCAGCCCTGGCCGCCTTGCCCCCAATTACTTCCAACATAGTATCCGCCGCCGCCGCCGCCTTGACCTTTCTCATGCCCGTCCCTTCCAACAAAATTAGCGGTTTTGTTAGCATCACCGGTATGAGTTGTTTGAGTAAAACCTGAAGTATCATCCTTCTGATCCGCTTGTTGTCTATTCAAAGCATATTCACCAGCACTTCGCCAGGGATTTCCACCACCTCCAGCACCGCCATTTGTAGGCCCATCCTTTCCTTTAGACGACCCGCCGCCACCACCGCCGGCAACAGCAACGGCTTCAAAATCATTTCCCCCATTGTAGCCAAAGAATAAAAAGGAACCCCCGCCACCGCAAGCACCTTGATACTGATCAACGAAGTGCCTGTTCTTACCCCCTTTTCCACCATCCGGGAAGGTGACACTAAACGTCTTATCATCTTCTTTTCTCCCCGCAGCCTTTTGACCACGTCCCCCTACTTTGATCTTGAAGAAATAATTTTCTTTAAAAGCACCTTCAACACAGGTGTACCCTCCCCCGCCTTGTGTATCATTATTCCATCGGTTGTGATTGGCCGTCAAATCTGTATCAGCCCAAGCTTGTCCTCCCGCTCCACCCCATAATTCAACCTTATACCAGCCAGGAATTGGAGGAACCCAGTTCACCGTACTCCCTGAAAAAGCAAAATTCGACACGCCATTGTTTGGCAGCCGCATTACAATCACCAGATACTCACGGATCTCAAGATCCGTATTATCCGGTCTTACAGTTATGAGAATAGGCCTCATTAACCCAGCATAAAGCGATGCCAGACTAAACTCGTCGTCCTTATTAAGAGGTATTGGATTTTCAGAAAGGCCTGCCGTATAATCAGAGAACAACTCTTTGTATGAAATTTCTGCTCCCACAGGGCCCGTAATAGAAAAATCTACTTTTGTATTTTTCGTTCCTACATACCATGTTTTGTCGCTTTTAGCGCCATCAAAAACTTCCATAATCGGCATTTTACTTCCATCACTGGCAGTCAAAACAACCAATTGATTGCTCTGACTTAGAATATTTTCAAAATAAAGTGTAATAGTTACATCGCCCGCCGGCATAGAAAAGCTAAAACTACTTTGGTTAGAACCACCAGGAACCACCCCAACAACTGACTCTCTCTGCGAGGTGCCGGTTATCTGTACCACAGGTTTTGTAGCAATTTTATATTGATTATTGACAGGTGTTACTACGAGATACATCAAAGTACCGGCAACAACACCAGTAGTAATGGATGTACTGGGGCTGAGCTGATAAGTTCCCAGCTCATTACCGGCATCATCTTTTGATACTGAAACCGCATCAACCTTATACAAGGCCGTTGAACGAGAAAGCGTTACCGTATAATCATTGTATTTTCCCGAAGCATCCGCGCGGATTATAATCGTTCTTGTTTCCCCGGGGAGCAAAGATTCTATAGGATCAGTGTTCTGCCAGTTAACCTCGTCATACGAATACAGAACCACGCCTACATTAGGATCAATAATTCCTTTAAGCGTGTTATCATTTGAATTGGTGATGTTTATCACGTAGCTTTGAATATCTTTATTAAATCCCGTAATATCTACATTGTTCAACTGAATCATTGTTAATACTATCGACTTGTCCGTTTGTCCTTGGCGTTTAAGCTGGACCGTGTAGGTAACCTGTTCCCCGTCGTTGCAGGTTACTTCTATATAGACTATATACGCCTTTCCCTTTTCCGCAACAAAGCTTGATCCCGCGTCAAAACCATCGTGCTCCGGGTCATCAATCCAATGGGTGCTTCCGGCTACCACCTCGTAGGCATATCTGATCGTTTTAATGCCTTCGGGAACAACCGGCGCCCATTCAAACGGAAGCTGCATAAATTCTTCGCCTTCGTACTCCAGAACCTCGACATACCGGTAGTTTTTAGTGATTACTCCCAATTCATTGCCCCGGACGCTAATCGTTTGCAGTTCTGGATTCATCGGTTCAAAAACTTCAATTTCTATTGTGTATTCAGCTTCTCTATAGCCAATGCCTCCGTTTACCCATATTTTTACCGTGCCTCCGTTCTGAACATTAGCAAAACTGTTTTCCGGATCGTAGCGGATATCGTAACCGCGTACCGCATGGGTAACCATCTCTCCAGTTGTGTTTCCATCACTATCAGTAACTTGCTCGTCGACAATAACGCTTTCCTTTTCGGGAATGCCTTTAAGGATAAGGTTGGCTCCTCGCCGGACGCCAAGCGAATAGTTAAAATTAAGCGACAGAAAGCCTTGCCCCGGGCTATCCGTATTTTGCAGCGTATTGGCACCTGTGCCCTCGCCGTTTACCAAAATATCGGTAAGCACCGCATAGGGCCAGTTGGCATTGTTATACGATATAAATATATGGTACACACGAGGCAGAGCTCCTTCGTTTATACCATCTCTTTCCTTAACAGTAATCTGCATGGGTATTTGCGGATCAATAAAGTTGGAATACCTTGTCTTGTCGTCGTCAGTCTGGAACAGCGCAGCAACCGTAGGATTATACATCGGATTGCCCTTATTATATTCAAGTTTCCAGCGCAAATTATTTGCAGAACTTAGAAAACCTTCTACAGACAAGGCATACGCTGTTATATCTGCGGCCTTTTCCCCCGGATAATACGATGTAAAATACAGCTCGTAGGTAAGCACATCTGCCTCAAAGCCTTCTTTTCCGGTACGGTTCCCTCCGTTACGCTGATACAGTATCCAAGCCTCATCCTGCGCGCGCGCACCGCTTACACCGTTTACCTTAATTTCGTCCAAATTGGTATACTTGGCAGTATCATCTATTACAATAGTGAATAGATAGTCTTTGGGCGTGTGGGCACGCCGGACATAGCGCTCCTTATCGCCTGAAACCACTTTGATATTGGCAATTCCATAATTTGCCGTAAGCGTTACTACTCCCGACGGCGTATTAATCTGCTGGCCGCCGTTTGCAAGCGCCGTACCCTGGCTATAACTTACCGTTCCATAGGCAACACGCCCCAGCACGGTAAGCGGCGTAGATGAATGTAACGTTATTGTATAATTTGTAATATTTCTGGAAAATTTCGGCGACAGCGAACCTGCCGAAAGTTCAAGACCATCGAGGAACGACGGCATCGGGTTCGCACGCTGTACCAATATCGTATACACGCCAATATTATGTCCGGGAGCGGCAACCTGAATTATAAGCGGCTTGCCACTGCCTACAGAAACAGGAGCTTCGCTGTAGACTACCTTGCCCGCAGCAACCTCCGGCACACCGGAAGCAAGTATGGTATCAATGCCTTCCGGCACTTCAATTTCATAGCCAGTTATATCCGGGTCAAAGCTCCAGCTTGGAGAAACAAAATAACCGTCTGAAAAAGTAAGGCTTTTTAGTTTAGCTTCCGGAAGCCCATCCTTGTTTACCGAAATAATATAGTCGTTTTTAAGCTTGCCGTTTTCCACCGACACAATGGCGTATGTATCCGTTGCCGGAGAAAGCACAGTTCCTGTTACATACGTTACATTAAAATTTAACGATGTCGCAACGACCGTATATGACGGGTTGGGGACGCTTGCATATCTAACAGAATACATATTGGTACCCGGATCAAACGGTTTATCAAACGCGATAATCCCGCCCCCTGTTGCCTGCAATTCCAGGCTGTCGAGGTAGGGAACCGTGGTGGAGTCTGCCCCTCCGTTACCGCCCGTATTGTCGCCGTAGCCATCAAAATAGCCCGCCGCATGACAGGCGCCCACTACCGCCATAAGCACCAGTGCTCCGCACAAACATGCCACATAACCCTTGTTAATTTTTTTGCCGTTCTTTTTCATCATTTTTTCCTTTCTCCTAAATTAAATTATCTCTGTATACCAAGCCAGGTAATTTTTACATAACCATCGCCTTCTCTCGTGCCGCGGCTTCCGCCAATGTTACTGAAAAACCCATTGTT
This sequence comes from Spirochaetaceae bacterium, assembly GCA_031279965.1. GTDB lineage: Bacteria > Spirochaetota > Spirochaetia > Treponematales > Breznakiellaceae > JAIRPU01. The sequence continues at coordinate 26,512 of JAITHM010000014.1, read as the reverse complement.
CGTCTCGATAAAAGCGGAACCACCACTGTTTTTACTCCCACCTTTGTATCCGCCGCCGCCGCCGCCGCCGCCATACGTTGAACCACCAGTTCCCTTAGACCCATTACCATCAACATTAACTGAACCGCTCCCGTCACTTCCAGCCACGCCCTCTCTCTCGCCCTCATTACCACCGCCGCCAGCACCATACTTACCACTCTGTACGCCGCCTGAGCCACCGCCAGCTACAATAATACGCCGTTTATTCGAGCCCATGAGCACCTCAGACCTACCGCCACCGCCACCACCGCCCTCTAAACTACCAACATCTCCATCTCCGCCGCCATTCCAGCCGCCGACAGCATCCGAATAAGAACTATAAGCCTCTTTCGCCGATTCTCCCCTCCCGCCTACACGAACATACAGTTCTGTGCCTTCAGAAATATAAATATCACCATAAGAATAACCACCTTTTGCGCCAGGTTTATCACTCTGAAACTCATTCCATACATTTGTAGCCTCCCCGCCCTGTGCTCCCCAAACTTCTATCTTAAACCAGCCGCTTGCTCCTACTGAATAGAATTCTTCTGATGCAGAAAAGCCAAATTCAGTCACCACATCGATTTTTTTTATAACAAGTATATAGGTCGTAACCCCTAAACCTGCGTTATTTGGATGCACTTCCAATATAACCACCACACTCATTGGGATTGGCATATCGATATCAAAGTTGAACTCTCTTGTCGCAGTAAGACTGGCCTTCAGCGGAGTTGCTGCCGCACCAACTTTAATTATCTTGTAATAAATATTGCTGCTTAAAGGAGCTTTCCCTTTGACCGTTACCCCTTGATTGTTCGTCAAGAATGCCTTTACACTACTATTTGTACGAACAAACGCTGTTGTCATACATGATTTATTCCCATCTTTATCTATAATATCAAGCATATCAAGTTTATTATCAGTACTATCTACCTGGACAAAAAACAACTCTAATTTTACATCCTTCGGGGGCATTTCTTTTACGTAAAATATTGCAGGCACAGGAGATGCCGGCACAGATCCGTCAATAGCAGTATCCAGTTCAACGCCGTTATCACTACTCCTAATCACAGGCAGTCCGCCATCTTGGGGAGTTTGCCCTATTCCTATCTTAGAACCATTATTCGGCACCTGCCTTACCATAAAAGGCGCCCCTCCCGGTATCCCCGTCGTTGTTGCAGAGAGAGGTTCTATCTCAACCTTCCCCATACTCGCTGTATACGTCACCTCAGTTATCTTAAACAGTTTTTCCGCCCAGATGTACGTTACCGAGTAGACATTCTTTGCACCGCCAAGCGAAACACGTATGTTTACTGTTTGCGTGTTTCTTGGTGCCTCTGCTTGCAGTCTAAACTTCGCAGGTTCAGGGTTCCAGAGAATTTCTCCACTCAACCGGTATGTTACCTTTATTCCCGGGCGGCTACTCATCATCTCATCAGACAGTATTCCCTCAATTGTTTGCTGACTAAGACTGTCTACATAGACCGTATAGTTTCTTTTATTCTGACTAAATTCTTCTAGGCCTTTACCATTCCTCTCTATATCCTTAAGAACGAGGGTCTCGTCGTTATTTTCGTCCCGCGTCATGTAGATATGGTAGATCGCCTCGGTCTTGTCTTTGCAGGTAATTTTTATCTGCATCAACGCCGTATTCCCTTCCGCCACCGTAATCTCCGCCTGGGGCGGCGCGTCGTTCGGCGCCGTCCACGTTAGGCCGTTTAACGAATGGACAGCCGTATCAATATCCAGCGGCGTGGCATACTCCCACTCATACGGTATTTTTACCTGCGCCACATCTTCTATCGCTACCGTGTAGGCAAACTGCCCCTCTATAAGCTCTATATCTTTCTCGCCTGCCTTTAACAGCGAAAGCAGCGGCTTCATCCTCTGCCGCACGGCAACCAGGATTACATACTCCATAGGCTGGTAGGTTTCCCCGCCATCAACCCGTACCGTTATTGCAACACTGTCTTCCAGCGCCGCTATCGACTTTGCCGCTTTGTAGGTAACATGGAAAAAATCTTTCTCTGGAACGCCCTGCACAATAAGCGCGTTCCCCCGCAGCCCTACCGCCTGATAATAATCCTGTGCAGGATCGTTCGGATCCCACGCAGGATCCAGATTCGCGCCAACCAGCGTTAACCCTTTTAACAAGGCAACCGGCTTATAGTCGGCCGCGCTGTTTATAACAACATGATAGGTAACCGGCAGGTACCCCTGCGCACTTATCCGCACACGCATTGGTATCCGCTCGTCAAAACGAAAGTTCAATACCGCCTCGCTATCCTCGTTGGCAGGCCCCAAATATTCATAGGTGATCGTTGCATTGGCTATTCCCGCACCGGCAGCCGCAGCAAAGGTTAAGGTTCCCGCGCTCGGCTGACCCCTCTCTAAATACAGTTCGTAGTTAAGCACATCGGGACTAAACACGCCGGAGCCGCTTACCTCCGGCACCCGCGAACCGCCGTCCCGCCGGTACCACGTTAAATAGTCTGACGGCGGATCTATCGTTGCCGACAACGACGACAACGACGCATACGGCGTGGTTGAATCCAAAACCAGCTCGAATACATATTCCTTGGGCGCATACCCTACACCGTTATGCGCTGTTATCGTTAATAAATCCGATCCGCCCTTGGGATTCGGTATATACTGTGCATTGTTCGGCTTCGCTATCCCCTGGCTGTAGGTCACTTCGCCGCCCGGGGCTATGTGCCCTTTAAGCGTAAGCGGCGTGGACGCCGGAAGCGTAAGCGTATACCCTTCCGTCTTGTCGCGGCTAAACGCAGGCTCCAACGACCCAACAGACAGCTCCAAATACTCTAAAAACGAAGCCTGGGGAGTTGCCTCTAAAAATGTTACCGTATACGAACCAACATTGTAGCCAGGCGCGACAACCTGCACCACCATCGTCAGCCGTTTTGTTAAATCCAGCGGCGCTTCGCTGTAAATAACCTGCCCGCTCTCCTGCTCAGGCTCCCCCGCCGCCATAACCGACTTGGTACCATAGGGAACCGTTACATTATAATCTTTAATTGATGAGTTAAAACCTTCCGCCGGAGTGGTTATCTCGCCTTCGGAAAAACCAAGCAATTTAAGCTTGGCATAGGGCATATTGTCGTCATTAAACGCGACAACATAGCTGTTTTTAATGTCATCGTTCGTTACCGTAACAATAACATACGTTACCGTAAGCGGCGTAAATAACGGCCCGTTCACGTACGATATCTTATAGTTTGACCCCTCTTTAACCGTAGCTTTTATTTCGTATAAGCCCATCTCGGCCAGCGACGAATACGACTGATACATGTTCGTCTGCGGTACAAATACCGGCGTAAGCGGCAGAGGATCGCCGCCCTTCTGCGGAACAATAGTCAGACTCTCCAGCAAGGGAACTTCGCCAGGAAAAGGACTTTTCGTCTGATCATCAATTTTATCACCCCACCCGTCGTAAAAAGAAGCCCCATGGCATGAAAAAACACCGGCACCTATCAACACCGCAAGTATTCCTACGCCTATCATCATTCGTCGCTTCATAACAAACTCTCCTTAAAATCAACTTAAAGGAAAAAACCTTTTCCTGAATACGCAAGTATACGACAAAATCTCTCCAATGTCAAGCGCTTTTTTTTACGGCGCGTTCCAGTCATAGCAGCGAATAAGCGCGGGTGAGTTGTTCGATAAGACATTCAAGCGCCAGGACAGGAGTTTGATGATAAACCTCAACAGCTGTTCTCGCTTCTTCGGCAAAATGACGAAAGTCATCACGGCAGCGAAGCTCTGCCGCACCGGCGGCTCCATTAAGCGCCTCGCCAAGCAGTTCGTAGAGCAGACCGATGAACTGCGAAAAAAGAGAACGCGGCTCAAACTGCGCCGCCGCCTTCATGATGATGGCGCTTATTGCCTTAACGCTCATGTCATGGGCGGGCAGGCCCCCGGCACCGGCACGCGGGGCGCAATACTTTCCAATGGCAACAAGCGTACCTGCCGGATCTGCTTTCCGTTCTTCCCGTGCACGGGAAATTGCCCGCGCCGCAAGCGACGACCAAAAATACGCCGCCGGCGGGTAAAGGCTTTTTGCCGGTACAGGCAGAAAGTTGTTTTGAAAGCTTTGAATCATGTTTTCATCACGGCGCAGCGATTCCCGCGGAAATTCATGCTCCTGCCGGAAAATTCGTTTGAGTACGGCCGCTTCGTCACCGGCGCTCCGGCGGGTAAAATAATAGGGACGCAAACGCGAAAGTATTGTGGGAAGCAAAGCTTTAGGACGCGCCGTCGTTAGAATGATTGCCGCCCGTTCAGGCGGTTCTTCAAGAATTTTAAGCAGTGAATTCCGCGCCGTATCGTTCATTTTGTCGGCATTTTCAATAATCATCACTTTGCGGTTACCGTTGGGCGCCATGCGCAGCCAGTACGACCCGTGCCGTATCTGACTTGCCGGTATCATCAGGGCTACCCCCTCAGATTCAAGCTCAGTACAAGCACCAATAATTTTTTCGCAGAGTTTTTCAAGCTTTTTGTTCGCGGCAAGTTCTTCAAGACAATCAGAAATTGTTTCCAAGTGCTTATTCAGCTTGGAAATTTTAGCATCGCCTTCCCAGAGCACGGGCGAAAAGCGGGCAAGAAGCTTGCGAACAGCGCGCAAAAATAGATAACGGGCAGCGTTATTCTCAGAATCGGCTAAAAAAACAGGCGCCGCCGACGCGATTTCAGCCTGAAAAGACCGGGGCCCCAGCAAAAGCACATCAGGATGAGAAAGTGTACGATGAAGGATGCAGGACGGGCACGAACAATTCCACGCGCCCTCAGCCTCGCACGAAAGAGCGCGGGCAAGTTCCAGCGCCGCCGTACCTTTCGCCGACGCTTCCGGCCCCCAAAAAAGAATTGACGGAGGAAGCTGCCCCTGAGTAAAATCACGCTTAAGCGCTTCAACAGCGCTTTGCCCGATGATGTTTTCAAACATTACGCGGCTCCATCGCTTTTTCAATAAAAGTCCGGCTGGGGGTAAGGTATTTTGCGATAACACTTTCACTAAGAAGTTTGTTCCCGTCAAAGAGAGGCTGAATGCTGATTATAAAAATCAGCGCGGCGATAACTACAATGCCTTTGAAAAAACCAAATACAAGCCCCGCTACATGATCAATTGTTTTAAGATTAGCCCGCTCGACAATTTCCTGGAGCATGCCGCCGGCAAGCTTTACCGCACATACAATCAGCATGAAAAGGCCGGCAAAGGCGAGAATTTCAGGGAGATACGGCACCTCAGACAAAAAATGGGCGCGTATGAAAAACGCCCCCTCACGAAAAAAAGCAAAAGCAAAGAGAAGCCCGCCGCCAAACCATACGGTACCGGTAAGCTCGGTAACAAAACCACGCAAGGCGGCGAGTAGTACAATAATGCAAAAAAGCACGATAAAAACAATGTCCACCATCGAAACGGACATAATGCGGCTATACCCCCCCTGCAAAACGGGCAAGTTCCTGGGCAATAATCCGCGCCGCATTCCGCGCCCCTATCTGCCGCGCCGCCGCCGCCATCGCCGTCCGCCGCTCCGCATCACCGGCAAGCTCTGCAATACAGGCGTACAGTTCATCTGCACTCGGGCTTAACAGCGTGCAGGCCGCACCTTTTTCGGTAAAATATGCGGCGTTTTCTACCTGGTCACCACGTGTCCCTGGCCCAGAAAGAGGAACCAGAACCATCGGCACACCCACTGCCGCAGCTTCCCACACAGTACCCGCCCCACTTCTGCCCAGTATTAACGCAGCCGCAGCAAGCACATCGGGCATTTCATCGTTGATGTAGGCGATGGGGAAGTAGCCCGGCATGGCCGCAGGTGCCGGGGAGGCGGCTGCGCCGGTTTGGTGAACAACAAAAAAATGACGGCAGAGCTGATCGCGGCAGGCGGCGACAAGATTGTTGATCTCGTGCGCTCCCTGACTCCCTCCCAGCACCATCAGAATAGCCCGGCCTTTCTCCACCGCCTGGCCCGATGCGGCAGCGAGAAAAGCCCGCCCCCGTTCAGGCTGTGCGTTAAAAAACGCGGGACGCACAGGGTTCCCCACATACCGGATCCCTCCACGAAGCGATCTTAGAAAACGCCGCGCCGTCTCCTCATACGCTGTCCAGACACAGGCGGCAAAACGGGCGTTGATTTTTGTTGCAAGCCCCGGGCTAAAATCAGATTCGTGGGTGTGAATGGGAATCTTCATCAATGCGGCGGCGAGTACCGGCGGCACACTAACAAAGCCGCCCTTGGAAAAAAGCAGCGCCGGACGTTCCCGCGCAAGCACACGCCACGCCCCAATTACCCCCCACAATGTTCTAAAAAGATCGCTTACATTGCGAAGCGAAAAGTACCGGCGCAGTTTTCCCGCACGTATGCCGTAAAAGCGGACTCCAGCGCCTTCAACAAGCGCGCGATCCATTCCGCTTTTATGCCCAATCCAAAACACGTCAATATCCGAAATTTCCCGTAATACTCCAATAAGAGCCAGCGCCGGATAGATATGACCGCCTGTCCCTCCGCCGGTAAATGCTATTGCAGTCATGTATGCGCTCCTTGTGCCCATGCAAATTTCAAATAACCTTCTATAAACATATCAATGTCGCCATCCATAACAGCGGCAATCGCACCCGTTTCTGCTTTGGTGCGAGAATCTTTAACCAGCGTGTAGGGCTGAAACACGTATGAACGAATTTGATTACCCCAGGAAATATCTTTTTTTTCCTGAGCAAAGCGTTCGTTTTCTTTTTCTTTTTCCTGCCGGTAGTATTCGTAAAGGCGGGCGCGGAGCATGGCCATTGCAATAGCGCGGTTCTTGGTCTGGCTGCGTTCATTCTGGCAGGCAACGACAATGCCCGTCGGCAGATGAGTAAAACGAACAGCACTGTCTGTTTTGTTAACGTGTTGACCGCCTGCTCCCCCCGACCGGTACGTATCCACCCGCAGGTCTTCCTGGCGGACATCAACTTCAATTGAATCATCAAGCACGGGGAACACATAAACCGAGGCAAAACTTGTATGACGGCGGGCATTAGCATCAAAAGGAGAAATGCGAACCAGACGGTGAACGCCGGATTCTCCTTTTAGGCTGCCATAAGCGTAAGCACCGTCAATTTTAACCGTTGCGCTTTTTATGCCGCCTTCCGCTTCAAGCTTGTCTTCTTCTTCAAGAGCAAAACCTTTTCGTTCTGCCCAGCGCAGGTACATTCTGTAGAGCATGCCCGCCCAGTCGCAGGCTTCCGTACCTCCAGCCCCGCTGTGTACCGTAAGAAAGCAGCCTGCACTGTCTACTTCGCCAGGCATAAGCTCGATGATGTTTTGTTTTTCATACCGCTGGCCAAGCTGTGCAAGTTCCGCTTCGATTTCTGCCGCTTCGCCTTCATCCTGAGCTTCATTTGCAAGTTCAAGATGAGCAACAAGGTCTTCGATTTCGGCTTTGAGTTCTTTCCACGGCTCATAGCGCAGTTTGAGCGCTTTCAATGCTGCCATAACCTTCTCGGCACCGGCAGAATCATTCCAAAAATCAGGCGCAGCACTCTTTGCTTCCAGAGCGCTTATTTTCGCGGCAAAGTCAGCCGCTTCAAAGCCGCCTCCAGGTCTCAAGAATATTTTTGAAAAGACCAGAGACCGGTGTTCCAAGTTCCTGCAACAACATGGTGTAAGTGTATCATTCCTGCGGAATCATCGTCTACCACCTGCCAGAGTCCCATCAGCGTTGCCCTAGGTTGACTGTTTTGACAAGGCACGGTAACGTAAAGAAAAATTCTCTGGAAGGAGCATTACCGGTTATGAAAAAAATTATTCTTGCCGTTGACGATATGCCAGAAGCGCTTGCCAGCATTAACGCCGCGCTTAAAGAAATTTATGACATCCGCTGTGTCACGGATGTAAAATCCGCCCGTGCCGCATTGGAAACGATTACGCCAAGCCTTCTTCTTCTTGATATTGAGATGCCTGGTGTTTCCGGCCTTGAATTTCTTGATGAATTACAGCACAACGAAAAGTTCAAAAACATACCCGTTGTATTTTTGACAGCAAATTCCGAAGACAAAACATCTCAAAAAGCGGTTCGTAAGGGGGCAAAAGGGTATATTATCAAGCCGTTCACCCCTGAAATTCTCCGCGAATCTGTAGCTTTTTTTTCGTAACCGTCACTCCCAGGGGAATCCTTCTCCGCCTGCCGCCCATTCAACATATTGCTGTGCGGTACGGGGTGAACGTCCATTAAACCATCGTTCCCAACGAATGGCATTTTCCCGAAACTTTTGCCGGTCTACGCCTGAACCGGTAAACAGTTGCCGTTCTTCCGCAAGAAATTCAGCAATACGAATAAATTCATCCTGTGATGGAGCGCTAAAAACAAGCGTTATGCCAAAACGGTCGGCAAGAGAAAGCTGTTCCTGCATAGTGTCAAAGGCGCGGACATCATCAGAGGCGGCAGTAATGCCTGGTCTGTCACTGAATTGTTCCCGCACAAAATGGCGCCGGTTACTTGTTGCATAAACAACAACATTGTGCGGCTTTGCCTCAATGCCTCCTTCAAGAAGGGCCTTGAGCAGGGTAAAGTCATCATTTTGATGCTCAAACGAAAGATCATCAATAAAAAGCACAAAAAAAAGGCCGCGTTGGGCAAGCGTCGAAAGAATGACGGGAATCTCGCTTAAATCCTGTTTGCGAACTTCAACAAGCCGGATCCCTTGATTTTTATACTCGTTACATACCGCTTTAACAGTGGCGCTTTTTCCTGTTCCCCGGTCGCCATAAAGCAGGACATTGTTGGCCCCGTTCCCCGCAAGAAAACGTGCGGTATTTTCGATGACGGTATTTCGCTGATCTTCGTATCCTGAAAGACCGGCAAGACGCACAGGATCTGGATTGTATGCCGGAACGAGTCCTTCACCCTGCTTCCAGTAAAAAAAATGATGTTGGGCAAGGCTGCCGGCTCCATGTTTTTTGATATGCGCGCACAGTTCTGTAAGGTCTTGCGTGTTAAGCAGGCCGTAGGGGAAGGTTTTTTGCGGTAATGTGTAGTTTTTTGCTTTAAGCTCTCCAATAGTACGAACACTATTTTCAATGACACGGGCTAAATCCTCAAAACCGGCCTGCCAAAGCTCATCAGTAATGTGGAGCGCCGCCATGGGAATGTCAAAATCTCCAATAACAGCAAGCCGTTTAAGGTCGTTACGGGCAATTTCGGCAAGGAGCGAAACGTTGTTAAACTCACCACGCTCAGCATTTAACGTAAAAATATTTTCATCGCTAATGATAAGATCTGTTAAATACATAAAAAATGTCCGGTTTTTATTGTGCTGAGCAAAGACGTTTAAAAACGCCGCCCACCCTTCAATAAATTGACGCGGTGCTGCCTGAGCCCCCTCAATAAGAGACATAAGCCGCTCCAGCGCCTTGATTATCGGCGACGACCTAATTCCCCCAAAAAGAGAAAGTCCGGCGAGGCAATTAAGCGTCTCTGCACACATTGCTCTTACATTATCCATCTTTTAATTATAAGCAAGTTGATGTTTTTTTTCTATTTCGTTTTTGGGCATGCTTCGTTAAATTGGATGTTATGAACGCTGTGGCAGTGGACAACTGGTGGAAGTTTGCGTAATAATAGAAGTATTGCCAAGGGGGCTTTATTTATGAATAAGAAATCAAAAGACAATGACCTTGTCTTTCAACTGGATGGAAGACCGCCGCTTTCCGTTGCTATTCCGCTCGGCTTGCAGCATGTACTTTCAATGTTTATCGGTAATCTTGCACCGGTAGTCGTATTGACCAATGTGGTAAGCTCTGTTACCGGTGCGCCGATTGCGACTCCAGAACAACGAACACTGATGATTCAGTGTTGTATGTTCGCTTCGGGAATTACGACGCTGATTCAGCTTTTCCCGCTTAAATTAGGGCGCTATCAAATTGGCGCCGGACTGCCCATCGTAATGGGCACCTCGTTTGCATTCGTCCCCACAATGACGACGCTCGGAGCGCAATTCGGTTTGGGTGTTGTGCTGGGATCGGTAATTGCCGGCGGCATTGTTGAAATCTTTATGGGCTTTTTTATCAAACCGTTGAAGAAATTTTTCCCGCCGCTGGTAATTGGCGCAGTACTAATGACAATAGGGCTGCATCTTTTGCCTGTTGGCGTCCAGTATTTTGCCGGCGGAGCTGCCGCAGAGGGTGCAGCGCGAACTATGGCCGCTTTGACTGCACAGGGAGCAGATGTGCCGGCGGCTGTCGCTGCGATGGCGGCAAAATACGCATCGTGGCAGAACCTGCTTATTGGAACGGCGGTGTTTATCACAATCCTTGTTTTACAGCGTCTTGCCCGGGGTATGCTGAAGATTTCAGCAATACTTATCGGCATAGTCTTTGGCTATATACTTGCGATTTTTCTGGGGCAGGTTAATTTTGAAGAGGTCGGTAAGGCAAGCATTGTTTCAGTGCCCATTCCCTTTTTTATCAAACCTGAATTTCGGCTTGACGCGATACTGAGCATCGCCGCGCTGTATGTGGTATCAGGCCTTGAGACCATGGGGAATATTAATGGTATTACGATAGCGGCGTTTGACCGCGAGGCGAAAAGCAAGGAAATGTCCGGTGCCGTCATGGCCGATGCGGCAGGTTCAATGTTTGCCGGCATCTTCAACTGTCTGCCGAACACCGCATTTGGCCAAAATGCCGGTATCGTAGCAATGACCAAAGTCGTTAATAAATTCTGCATTTTTACCGGAGCTATGATTCTTGTACTCGCCGGACTTTCACCAAAAATTGGCGCGATTTTCGCCGTAATGCCCCAAAGTGTGCTGGGCGGCGCTGTCGTTACGGTATTTGCCATGATCATGCTCAATGGCATGAAACTTATTGCCAAAGCGGGCTTTTCTGACCGGAACATCCTTATTTTGGCAATTACCTTTGGAGTTGCCTATGCAATTGGCGAAAATAAGACGCTGGTAAACTATCTTCCTTCGGCAGTTCAGTTTCTTTTTAGGGATACGACCGTTACTGTTTGTGTATTCTCGATTGTACTGAACATCATATTTCCACCGTCTGAGCAGGAAAAAGAACAGCTTAAAAAAGCTCAAGAAGAAGCCGCGCTGGAAGATTTAAAACAGTAAATTTTTACAAGGGAAACAGCGCGGTAGCCCGTTCAAGTATCCCTTGTAAATGAGCAATGGTAATACCATAGTTGGTAAACGGAATTTGCTGCTGTGCTGCATGCCGCTGCCGCCAGTTTATCTCGCGGCAGCCTATCATGCATGCGCCGCAGTGGATTACCATCCGGTAAGGGCTAAGGTCTTCCGGGAATTCGCCCCCGGAAGTAAAAGCAAACTCAATGCGCCGTCCGGTATAAGCGCGTATCCAGCGGGGAAGTTTGACCGTGCCAATATCGTCACACTGGCGGTGATGTGTGCAGCCTTCGCATACCAGTACCGTATCGCCGTCTTCAAGACTGTCAAGCGCTCGCACCCCATTCACGGCCTGTACAAGAAAACCTTTATAGCGGGCAAAAAGAATTGAAAATGATGTAAGAGGAATATCAGGCGGTGTATCAGCAGAAACTTTCGCAAAAACCTGGCTGTCGGTAATAACCATGCGCGGCGGCCGGACAAGATTTGCAAGCACATTGCGCAATTCATGCTCTTTTACCACAAGTGCGGCAGCGTCTGCCTCAAGTATATCGCGTATCGTTTGCTGTTGGGGCAGAATCAGCCTGCCTTTAGGCGCGGCCTTATCAATAGGCACAACAAGCACGACCGTATCGCCGGGTGCAAGCAAGTCTCCAACAATGCGCCCTGTAAGCTCGCCAGGCCGGACAGAGTGCGCGATTTTTTCTTTGAGCGCGCCAATATTTGTTTTATACTGGGCGCTTACGGCAATTTCGTGCTCTGTTTCCAGCCGCGGCCGGCCATCTGAAAGAAGGTCGCACTTGTTCCAGACAACAATATAGGGCACATTTTTTTCGGAAAAAAGACTGATAAGTTCATCGTCAACAGGCTTTTTGCCTTCCAGTGCGTCAATAACGAGCACAGCGATATCAACTTTATTGAGCGTCTGGCGGGCCTTGCGAACCCGCAGTCCGCCCAGAACTCCCTCGTCATCAATACCGGGCGTATCAATAACCACCACAGGGCCAAGCGGCAAAAGCTCCATTGCCTTTTGCACAGGATCAGTCGTTGTGCCTTTTATTTCCGAAACAATAACAAGATCTTGCCCGGTAACGGCATTTACAAGGCTTGATTTTCCCGCATTTCGTCTGCCAAAAAAACCAATATGAACACGCTCTGACGCAGGGGTCTCGTTCATGCTCATGTTCTTGTACCCGTCATTTTTTAATACTCTGATCTGCCGCGTCGTGTTTTTTTAAGCAGCTTGCGGCGAAGCGCTTTATTTTTACGGTTTAATACTGTTGAAGGTTTTTCGTAATACTCGCGTTTTTTATACTCACGAATAATGCCTTCTTTTTCTACCATACGCTTAAAACGTTTGATAGCTTTTTCTAAAGGCTCACTTTCGTCAACATTTATATGCGCCACGTACCATCACCTCCTTCCTCTATTTCTCATATCCCATAGCCTACTCTGGTTCGCTAAAAGTGTCAAGACATGACAACATCCGCATCCTTACGATTAAGCAGAATCTTAACTGAAAGTATTTTACGCCCTTCGATTTCCTGCACAATAAAATCAAGATCATTATAACACACTTTTTCATACTTAACAGGGATATGCCCCAAAAGATTAAAGACAAATCCGCCCAACGTATCAAAGTCATCCTGAGGAAGTTCAACACCAAGCTTTTCAGTAAGGTCGCTTAGATTAAGCCGTGCATCACAAATCCATGAATCATCAGTTAATTTAACTATTGCTTCTTTTTCATTGTCAAATTCATCTTGAATATCGCCAATAATTTCTTCGATAATATCTTCCAATGAGACAATGCCTGATACACCGCCGTATTCATCTACAACAATAGCAAGGTGAACATGTCTCCCCTGAAATTCATGCAGAAGATCATCAATATGTTTTGATTCAGGTACAAAAAATGCTTTATGAATAATGTCTTCAAGTTTGAAATCTTCATTGCGTATAAGTTTTTTTAATATATCCTTGATATAGACAACACCGATAATATTATCAATTGTTTCTTTATAAACAGGGAATCGTGAATGTTCGCTTTCGGCAACAACTTTCAGCATTTCATCCCGGGGAGTATCAAGCTGAATAAATTCAGCATCAATGCGGGGCACCATAATTTCTTTTACGGTTGTCTCGCCAAATTCAACAACGCCGCGTATCATTTCCTGTTGGTCTGATTCAAGCGTATCATATCCTGCAAGCGCAGATTCTTTTCCTTTAAATATGTTTTTTATTATTTCAAACACCATACTACCATCCTTATGCGCCCATTATGGGCATAGTATCCTTTCATTTTTTAATTGCACGAGTATTGATTCTTGAAGTACAAGCATGGGTTCATTTTGAAGTGCGGCCTCGTTAAGTTCATGTACATCATGAACACGTCCATCAAGATGAAGAATGCCATGCACTAAAAGCCGCCGCAGTTCTTCGTCTTCACCTACATTAAATTCACGGGCATTTTCGGCAAGTGTTTGAAGCGAAATAACAATATCACCTGCAAGAAAACGCTTTTCATTTTCGGAACAGTTCCACTCACCCAAACTAAACGAAAGAACGTCTGTTGGCATATCAAATCCACGATAGCGTGCGTTAAGCACCTGTATGAACGAATTGCTGCAAAAGAGCACAGAGAGATCCCAATTATTGTGATTAAGCAGTTGTAACGTTTTTTCGATAAAAGATTTCGCGTCATCTGTCCAGGCAGGCAAAGGAACTTCTTCTGCGGATATGTCAATCTTATTCATCAGGCATCATCCTTCGCCGGTTCTTTTGACTCTTTAGGCTGGTTGGGATATTCAATACGTGTATGATAATAGCCTGCCAGCACACGAACAAAAACTTTTTTAATCGTTTCCAGTTCACGAAAGGTAAGTTCAGATTCAGAAAGCTGTGCGGAGTCAACTTTTTTTGTAATAAGCTCATTAATGAATTTTTCAAGGCGGCTTGAACCCGGTTTGTCAAGCGTTCGCACGGCCGCTTCGGTAACATCAGCAAGCATCACCACGGCCGCTTCTTTTGTCTGCGGCGGATGTCCTGGATAGCAAAAATCTTCCATATCGACATTCTCTTCTTTTTTAAGCGCTTCGTTATAGAAATAGGCAATAAGGCTATTACCATGATGGCTTGCTATAATATCAATAACTTCGTTGGGAAGTCCCGCCGCACGACCTTTTTCTATGCCAACTTTAACATGACTGCGAATAACCGTCGCAGAAAGCCGGGGGTTAATATCATCATGTTTATTTCCGGCGCGCTGGTTTTCGACAAAGTAATCCGGCTGATCAATCTTGCCAATATCATGATAGTATGCGCCGACACGGCCTAATAATGAGTGTGCGCCAATTTCCTGACAGGCGGCTTCGGCAAGATTGGCGACAACCAGCGAATGGCTGTAAGTGCCCGGGGTTTTCGATGCAAGAAGCCGCATAAGCGGAGCTCCCAAATCAAGAAGCTCGATAAGACGAAACGCCGTTGCCGTACGCATAAGCTGTTCAAGCACTGGGGTAATGCCAAGTACAAGCATCCCTGATGCAATGCCGTTTAACGCGGCAAAGCCTACTATCGCAGGATACACAGCAAGAGGCAGATTCTGGAAAAGCAACAAAGCCAGCACCGTAACAACATGTACCAAAGCGAGTATGCAGCCCGCATTTACCATATCTATGCGCCGCTTTGCTCCCCGCAGAACAAACGAGGCTGCAATACCTGACATCAGCGCAAATATAAAAGAATAAAAATCAAAACTGCCGTTAAGAAACGCTCCCAGCGGCAAGAGCAGCCCCATTGTCCGTGCATGACGAACATTTACCATAATTGTTACCAATAGTATGATAAGCGCCGTTGGCAGTGCAATGGAAATAGGCATTATTCCCTGGTAAAACGCATTGTTATCAATAAGATTTGCCGCAAGAAAATAAATTGCAGTAAGTGCCGATACCAAATAAAACTGGCTTAAACCTAATTTTGTTCCTGTCGAGCGATGACCGCACAAACAAAAGAAAAAAAGATAAAAGAACAAGATGTCGAGCATTATCATACCAAGCAAGACAGAAAAAGGCCATTCATGCTGCAATATTACCTGCGGGACTACAACAACAAAGAATGTAAAAAATCCTATTATAACTTTTTGCGGGTTTTGCAATAATTCAGCACGCTGCAATATGCAGCGCCGTAAAAATGATGGCTGCTCACTGTCTGCAGCAGTATGTTTTTTTTTCATGACAATTTCTCCGGGTTATCCACTTCTGTCATACGCTTCGATAATACGCTTAACAAGCGTATTTCGTACCACATCCTGTGTATGGAGATACGAAATATTTACTCCCTCGACATCCTTGAGAACTGAAACAGCATTAAGAAGCCCCGATTCAACTTTTTTGGGCAAATCAATCTGCGTAACATCACCGGTAATTACCGCGCGCGCGCCCTGCCCTAACCGCGTTAAAAACATTTTCATTTGTTCTTTTGTGGTGTTTTGCGCTTCGTCAAGAATAATAAACGCATCGTTAAAACTACGGCCGCGCATATACGCAAGTGGAGCAATTTCAATCATTCTTGAATCTTCGAGCCGGCGTACTGCTTCATACGGAACAAGAGCTTCCATCGCGTCGTAGAGCGGACGAAGATAGGGGTTGATTTTTTGTTCAAGGTCGCCAGGAAGATAACCAAGACTTTCGCCCGATTCGACAACAGGGCGCGTCAGTACAAGTTTACGAATTTTTTTGGCAAGAACCAGCGACAGCGCAATGGCAATTGCCAAAAAAGTCTTGCCTGTACCGGCAGGCCCCACGGCAAAGCATATATCATGACTGCGGAGAGCGCGGATATATTCAGTTTGATTGCTGCTTTTAGGGAATATTTTTACGAATCCTTGGGGAATTGTGATAAGTGCATCGCGGAACCGAAGAGGATTCACCTGTTCATTAGTCGTGCCGGCAAGAGCGCGTACATATTCAGGAGAGGGATTTTCACCTTCACGGACGGCAGTGATAAGGTCATTCATCACCGTCTTAAATTTTTCCACGCCATTTTTGTCCAACCCTTCAACGCGTACTTCGTTTCCTCTCACGGCAACCCTGCCGCCCAAACTTAACGAAAGGGCTTTTAAGTTGCCGTCATTTGCCCCGCATACACCGGAAACAATGTCGCGGGTCTCTAAAACAATAGTTACACTGTCGTCCAAGAATACCTCTACCGTAAATTTAACCCAGCTACTGCACCCTGTCAAGGTAACTGCCCATACTTAGCCTACTTAGCGATTCACAATTTGAACGCGAAGGGCGGCGTGAACCATCCGCCGTGGACATGAGATAATTGGAATTTATTTTGATCACGCAGAGCGCCGCAATGGGGCTGTTACCGAAAAGCAACAGCCCCGTAAGACGAGGCAAGATTGCCGCGAATGAATTAATCAGCGTTGCCTTAAAGTTTACTGAACCTCGACAGTACCACCGGCGGCTTCCACCGCTTTCTTGATCTTGTCGGCTTCTTCCTTGGGCACATTCTCTTTGAGGGGCTTGGGAGCGCCTTCAACAAGATCCTTGGCCTCTTTAAGCCCAAGACCCGTTGCCTGCCGCACTTCTTTGATAACGGCAATCTTTTTCGACTCGTCAAACGCTTTGAGTATAACGTTGAACTCAGTCTTTTCTTCGCCGCCTGCCGCCGCACCCGCCGCTGGAGCCGCGCCTGCCACCGCCGCAACGGCCACCGGAGCTGCCGCCGAAACGCCAAACTTCTCTTCCATCATTTTGACAAGCTCGGAAACTTCAAGCACAGTCATTGAAGCAATCGCTTCCAGAATTTCTTCTTTTGTTGCTGCCATATTATTCTCCTTAAAAAATTAAAATATGCGTATCCATAAGGATACGCGGGGCATACGCCCTAAACCCGACAGGACAGCAGCACGAAGCCTGACGGATTGTTTCCACATTTTACACAGCGCCTTTTTTGTCAGCAATAGCCTTGACCGTACGCACAAGCCGTGCGGGCACATCGTTCAGGCAGCCGGCAAGATTTCGTGCGGGCCCCTGCATAACCGACATAAGCATAGAGATAAGTTCCAGCCGGCCAGGAAGCTTTGAAAACGCCTCGATCTGCTGAGCGTTATACACTGAACCGCTTACGATAGCGCCTTTTACTTTGAGCACCGGCGTCTCTTTCGCCGCGTCAATCAATATTTTGGCGATTTCGTTTGAGTCCTGGGTAACAAGTGCTATAGCCGTAGGTCCCGTTAGATACGCCGACACATCGGGCAGGGAAAGCTGTTCAAAAGCAATGCGGGCAAAGTTGTTTTTTACAACTTTATATGATGCCGCCTTTGCCCGAAGGTTTTTGCGCAATCCAGTAATCTGCTCAACGGTAAGCCCCCGGTAATCAGTAAAAATAAAATCCTCTGCACCATTGAACGCCTCTTTAAGCTCGTTAATCGATGCTGTTTTTACATCCTGTATTTTCTTTGCTACGATAGCCATCTATTTCTCCTCCTAAGCTTCAACTTTTACCCACACGCCCGGCCCCATTGTGGACGCGAGCGAAATTGTCTGCACAAAATCACCTTTTGCATCGGCTGGGCGTTTGCGTTTAATTTCGGCAAGCACTGTCGAGGCGTTTTCGGCAATGGCAGCGCCGTCCATAGAAACTTTGCCAACAGCAAGGTGTATAACGCCGGTTTTATCAGCGCGGAATTCCGTGCGGCCTTTTTTAAGTTCGGCAAGCGCCCCTTTAAGGTCGAAAGTAACCGTGCCAGTTTTGGGATTAGGCATAAGCCCCTTACGTCCCAGCACCATCCCCAGCTTGCCAACATCCTTCATCATATCGGGAGTGGCAACGGCAATGTCAAAGTCAAGCCAACCGCCCCTTACTTTTTCGATAAGATCTTCCGCGCCAACAAACGCCGCTCCGGCTTCCTGGGCTTCTTTTTCTTTTTCTGCCTTGCAGAAAACCAGTATCTTTTTTTCGCCCCTAAACTGATGCGGAAGTACCACAGTATCGCGCACCGATTGGCTTTTTTTAAGATTCAGTTTAACGGATAAATCAACAGTCTCGTCAAATTTGGCAAAGGCAAGCTTCTTGACTGTTTCCACCGCAGAATTCAGATCAAGCACCGCCTGTGCATCATATTTTTTAAGCGCCTCGAGGTATTTTTTGCCATGCTTCATTTTTCCACCTCCACGCCCATCGACCGCGCCGTACCGGCAATAATCCTTTTTGCACCTTCAATATCGATTGCCGAAAGATCGGGCATTTTCAGTTTGGCAATTTCTTCAAGCTTTGCCTTGCTTAGTTTGGCAACCTTTACTTTATGCGACTCTTTGGAGCCTTTTTCGATACCCGTTGCTTTTTTTATAAGCACCGCTGCCGGCGGAGTTTTAAGAATAAAAGTAAACGACTTATCCTGATAGACGGTAAGCACAACGGGTATAACAAGTCCCGGCTCCATTGACTTTGTTTTGTCGTTAAATTGCTGCACGAACTGCGGAGCGCTTACTCCATGCGGTCCGAGCGCGGGACCGACAGGGGGCGCTGGAGTCGCCTTGCCGGCCGGACACTGCAATTTGATAATTGCGGTAATTTTCTTTTTTGCCATGAAATCTCCTTTGTGGTAGTCCGCTCAGGCGGAATTGCGGGCGCTGCCCTTCCACGAATTACGATATCTTAACCGATTCCTCTTTATTTATTCAAGCCCGTGTCTGAGTGGATAGTGAACAGTGATTAGTGGGCAGTGGGCAGTGGCTTCTGGCCGAAATACGTTACCTAACGCTGAACACGCCGTTAGCTAACATATACCGGCCAAAAAACTGTCCACTACCCACTACCCACTACCCACTGTCCACTACCTTACTGGTATCTAAACCGCACTACCACGATGCCGGAGCCGCCTTGCTTTTCAGGCGGCCTGTCAAGCAAGGACTGGCGGCGGGCAGCTGCCCTGCACGTCTACCGCGGGCAGACCGTCGCTTCCCCAAATTATCTCCGCATAAAGCGAAGGAGATTATCAATGGTAAGTTTGAGGTCATTCTTACAACGTTTGCGGTTTTCTTCAAAATTTTGGCTTATGCGGTTAATGCTAAAAATCGCACACACGCCTTCGTTATATGCGCCTTCAACATTATCACCAATATCACCCACAATGGCAATGACAGGAACATTTTGGTGTTGTGCGCGGCGGGCCACACCGATGACAACTTTGCCCCGCAAACTTTGACCATCAATTTTCCCTTCGCCGGTAAAAACATAATCCGCGCCGCGGAGCACTGTATCAAAATTAACCGTATCAAGCACGGTTTCAATACCCATTTGCAGCTTTGAATTAAAAAAAGCAACCATACCGCCTCCCATGCCGCCTGCCGCACCCGCGCCGGAAAGCAGTGCAACATCAATACCAAGTTCTTTTTTAGCCACAGCCGCCGCCGCTTTAAGTTCAGCATCAAGAACTTCAACCATCTGTTGATCAGCGCCTTTCTGCGGTGCAAAAACATACGCAGCGCCGTTTTCACCGCAGAGCGGATTATCAATATCACACATGGTAATAATTTCTATACCGTCCAGCACTGTGCGAAGCCCAGATGTATCTATTTTGGCTATTTTGGAAAGTGTCGCGCCGACAGGCACAAATTCAACCCCTTGACTGTCGAAAAACAGCGCACCAGCTGCAGCGGCTGCACCAGCTCCAAAATCGTTGGTTGCGCTCCCGCCAAGCCCTACAATTATTTTGCGCACTCCCCGCGCCGCTGCATCGCGCATTAATTGTCCAACCCCATAGGTTGTTGTTTTTGAAGGATCAAGCCGTGCGCCTACAAGGGGGAGGCCCGCACAGGCCGCCATTTCAATAATGGCAGTCTTGCCGTTGTCGATAAGGCCATAAAACGCTTCAATATCTTCATGGTAAGGACCTTTAACCGTTAACAGAATCTTTTCACCTTTCACTGCAGAAAGAAAGGCGTCAACACTGCCTTCACCGCCGTCAGCAACCGGTATCGAAACAACTTCAGCCTGGGGGTAATATGCGCGGATACGCTCCGCCATAATTGCACAAATTTCGCGGGAACTCATCGTCCCTTTAAACGAATCGGGAATAAGAACAGCTTTTTTCATAATGGTATAAGTCTAACTGAAAATACCAAAGCTAGAAAAGCCAGCCAGAACTTCTGCGTTTATTTTTGAGGAAAAGCGGTAAACTAAGAGCAATATAAAAAAGTAATGCGGGCATCCTCCTGTCAATTGCCTTGACATTTTTGCATTTCCCATGAAAAAATGTCATCATGGTCAACGAATATGTCAAGCCTCTCGCAAAGACTAGCACAGTAAAACTGGTTGCTATCTATCTTCCGCAGTATCACCCCATACCAGAAAACGATGCCGCATGGGGAGAAGGATTTACGGAATGGACAAATGTAAAAAGCGCCACACCACTTTTTGAAGGACATTATCAGCCGCACATTCCTCATGAAGATATCGGGTATTATGATTTACGGGACCCGGAAGTTCTTGTGAAACAAGCTGCAATGGCAAATAAATATGGAATTTACGGGTTTGCATTCTATCATTACTGGTTTAATGGAAAATTACTTTTAAACACTCCTTTGGATAATATGCTTAAACTGAAAAAACCAGATTTTCCATTTTTATACATTTGGGCAAATGAAAATTGGACACGCAGATGGGACGGAGCTGATAATGAAATTATTGTTAAACAGAATTATTCATTAGATGATGATTATGCACATATAAGATATTTGTGCGAAAACGTTTTTTGCGATGCAAGATATATAAAAATTGATAATAAACCTGTCTTTATCGTTTATCGCCCGGAACTATTCCCAAGCATAAAAAAAACGGCTGCTTTATGGAGAAAAGAAATAATAAATTATGGTTATGATGGAATATATTTAATTAATGTTAATTCATTATGTCATTATCCATTTACAGACCCATCAAACATTAGCTTTGATGCCGCAATGGAATTTTCTCCGCAATTTAATCCTGATATAGTCAAAAATATACATTCTTATCAAAAAAACAACAAAGAGATGAGATATTCCCGTATTGATTATGAAAATTTACTTGCTGCAACTCTATCTTATAAAGTAAAATTCAAAAGATTTCGCTGCATCACGCCTGCATGGGATAATGCGGCGAGAAAACAGAAAATTGGCGACAGTTATATGATTAAACTCCCAGATTGTGTAGTTGAATTATTTTCCTATTGGGCTTCACGTATTATACAAGAAACGGAACAGAATTTCCCTAAAAACGAACAGTTTGTTTTTATCAATGCATGGAATGAATGGGGAGAAGGCTGCCATATTGAGCCAGATAAAAAATATGGGTATGCGTTTTTAGAAGCTCTACAATTAAGTTTATGTAACTATACGCAACACCCCGTGCCGGATGCATATATACATTCTTTAGAAAATTATAATAACAGTATTATTCAAAAAATAGAAGAAATAAAAAAATCATTCTCATATCAAATTGGAAAATTTGTTTTAACTGTCCCAAGAATGATAAAGGCATTGGTAAGGCGCCGGAATGAGAGAAAGAGAAACCGCTGTCGCGCATAAAAGCGCTATACCCCCTCTCCCTTTCTTGTGTTAATCTTTTTAGAAGTTATACCTCAATATCATGAAGTTCTTCATAAAGGCGCTGATAACTTTCGTAACGGTCGTGGTGAATTATGCCCTGATCAACAGCGGTCTTGACAGCACAATCTTTTTCACCACGGTGTGAACATGAATACCCAAAACCACATTTAAATACATACGGTGCAAACTCCGGCATGCAGAATACGATCTCCTCCGCACGAACTCCACATGGAACAAACTGCCTTACTCCTGGAGTATCAATCAGGCGAAGAATTCCATCATGCGTCTCGTATTCTAAGAGGCCCGCCTGCACAGTTGTATGATTACCGCGATTGTATTTTTCATTAAGAGCGCCAATTTTCAACATCGCATCAGGAACCAATGCATTAACAAGGCTTGATTTCCCAACACCGCTTTGTCCTATAAACACAACAAGCTTATCTGCAAGTGCTTTTCGCACTGAATCAAGTCCATCTCCTGTCATCGCACTGACATAAAATATCGTATAGCCAATTCTCGCAAAATCAGCAAGGCGGTCTTCTATCTCGGCATTCAATCCCAAATCACACTTATTCACGACAATCACCGCCGGAATATGCGCAGCTTCAGCTTGTACCAGCACACGATCTGCAAAACGCGGCCTAAAAGGCGGCGCCGCCGGCGTTACAACACAGACTATACTATCGACATTGGCAGCAAGTATTTGGGGCAGCTGCCCTTTGCGGTTATAACGTGTAAAACAATTTCGCCGGTCAGCAAGGCTGGTAATCATTCCTTTACCAGAATGAAGTGCATCTTCCTCAAAACTAATAAGATCACCTGGTGCAAGCGGATTATAAAAATCTTCATCGCATTTAAGTACTTTGCCTTTAAGTCTGCACTCGTAAAACAGGCGCGCCGCTGTTTCATTTTCAGACAGATTCACTGAAGACGGAAGAAGTTTTACGCTAAAAACATTACGTGACCCTTTCATAACAAGGCCGGTCATGACAGTTCCTTAAGGCAGACGGCGTTCATTCCAAAAGTCTCCGCCCAACGCCTCCAGCTATCCTCAAGAGGCGTATCTCCAGTTACTATGAGTACGGGAGGAAGCGGCGGGACGGCGGCGGCATGATGTTTCCCCTGCACAATGAGCTCTGCCCGATGGCATACGCCTTCAACAGAATCATAAACCGTTATATCAGGCGCGGCGGCAGCGCGGAATTCATTCTGTAAAAAAAGAAAATGCGTGCAACCAAGAACAATGCCATCAACCCCTTGTTCCCGCAAAAGGTTTGTCCAGCGCACCGCAGTTTCACTGCGGATTGTCTGCGGCGCATCAATAAATTCATATTCAATAAAATCAACAAGTGAAGGCGCGGCAAGGCGGATAATTTCAGCATTACGTCCTGTTTCCCGCGCAAGCTTTGAAATATAATCATCGGTGATGGTTCGCTCGGTACCAAGAACTCCAACTTTTCCTTTCCTGCTGTCAAGAATAGCAGGCCGCACAGCCGGTACCGTGCCGACAAAATCAATCTCTGGAAACCGGATACGTAATTCATTCAATGCAGATATTGATGCCGTATTGCATGCAAGGACAACAAGTGCAGGTTCAATTTTTTGTTGAAGTTGTTCAATAAGCCGGCAGAGAAGGTCAACAAGGGCAGATCTTGATTTTGCGCCATAGGGGAAATGTTCCCGGTCTGCAACATAACACAACGCATACTGAGGATTATGTCTAGCAAAGTGTTTACAGTAAGGCAGCCCCCCTACACCTGAGTCCAGAAAAAGCACATCTCGTCGTTTACTCATAATCGTTTACCGTTGTTGGTGTATGCTTACAGCATTAAGATTAAACGTTCCATTATCTTGTGCAGCAACACGTCCCAGTACATCAAGAGGGCGCTCTCTGTCAATATTAAATGCGAAAGGACAAATGACACGAACTATGCCGCGAAGTTCACGCCGCGTTTCATATCCGATAAGCAGATCGAATGAAGTTTCATTATCAGTTTGTTCGACATTTGCCGCCATCCCCCCCCACGCGACATAACAGCCATTATACAAAGAGCTTTCCTGTTCAACATCCCGGTAATCAAATCGTTCGGTAAGAGTATTAAACCCGACTTCAACATCATCAATATAACGTAAAAGCACATGTGCTTTATTTTTGATGCCTTCAGAAGCATTGGATAACAGTATTCTGTTAATTTCAATACGAGCCGAATTATCTTTATACTCATTAAAATATGTCCGGGCATTTTCATATGCGGAAAGCACATCCTGTTCAGTAAGTATTGTATGATAGGCACCGCCAGTCTCAACAATT
This sequence comes from Spirochaetaceae bacterium, assembly GCA_031279965.1. Lineage (GTDB taxonomy): Bacteria > Spirochaetota > Spirochaetia > Treponematales > Breznakiellaceae > JAIRPU01. Next base: position 2,454 of record JAITHM010000014.1, on the reverse strand, counting down.
TTTGATTTATCGCTTGATGAAAGCGCAGATACCGCAAAACCAGTACGTTCTTCTTGTCTAAAAAATACAAGGTCAATTATTCTGAGTTTTCCCGCAATAAATGTTCCTAAAGCCGCAGCAGCAAGAACACCAAATGCAACGGTAATAATTTGAGATGGCCGTAGTTTTTCCCGGGGAAATGGCGGATAGAGCTTATGAATTTTTTTTGTTTCCAGCCAATCATGCAGATCTTCGCTGCCGCCATATTTTCGCAATATTGAAAGTGCATTTTTTGCACATTTATTTGCCGGTTCAATGTCGAGCACTTTAAGATAAAGATCAACTGCACGGGCATTCTCACCACGTTTCATATTAAGTGCGGCAATCCCCAAAAGAACATTTACATCACGATTTTTTATATCATGAGCACTTTTAAAGTATGTATATGCGCGGCCAAAGTCTCCTGTACGCAGGCAGGAAAGCGCAAGAATATAATAGAAACGAAAAGAATCACGATAGCGCAAAATTTCACGTTCCAGAATCGTGATTGCATCACCATAATTACCTTTTTTTGCGAAACGAAGCGCATTATGCAATATATTATCTTTCATAAAGCTGTCTATATGGGTATAAGATTCCGCCATAACGGGATTTTAAGCGCGTTATTGTCATTTCCATGCCGCGCAGCTCTTCCTCAGAAATGGCTGTTCCAAAATAGATGTATTCATCAACTTTGTAAATAAGTTCACGCAGAGTCATAAGATCTACACGTATCGGGCCTATGGGAAGCAATATCGTTCCCCGGCGCACTGCTGAACCGCCGCCACCCATCTGCTGTTGCTGCTGTTGCATCCCGCCCCCCCCCGGGGGAGCACTTTCACGCCGGTCATCGTCGCGTACCGGTTTTTCCTCGATGATCCGTTCAACAATAAGCGGACGTACTTTTTTAATATCAAACCCGAATTTATCATCCGCGGCAAGCAATACGGTAAACGTGCGCGACTGCCATTTTTCAAGCGGCGCGGCATCAAGATAGTAGCATACCGCAGAGTCGCGTATTGAAAACGGCATTTCATTAAAATTACGTGTTGGCACATATTCAGGCTTAAACGATGTACTATAAAGACGTTTCCAGTTTGCAAAATGAATATAACTTGGCGGGTCAATGCCTTCTACAAAAACACTTCCCATAAGGCCGTATTTGTTGTTCCGCGACAGCCACCATTGATCACGAGAGCTTTGATCAATAACCAGCTCTGATTCAATTGGACGTAAATCAGTACGAAAATTGGGATGATTTGCTTCGCCAAGATATGAATCAACCAAAAGGCGCGCTCCTGCTTCGACAGTTTTTTCCCCCCAGTTTTCAAGCTTAATATCAATACGAATTCCGTTACTCACGCCGGAACTTGCTGTTCTGATAAATGAAAATTCAACGATTACCTGCAAAAGTGGAGCTTCAAATACCAGCGAAGGTTTCGTGGCGGTACCGCGATGATACATACGAAACCTACCGCTTTCGCCCAAACGATATTCACTGCCGTTAAGATACAATCCTAAAAAACTGGTTTTTTTATCACGATCCCAAAAAAGCGGTTCGTATATTTTTTTATCAACATTGGTCATGTAGTAGATTGAAAATCTGCCGTTGTTATCATCAATAAGCAGCTTGATTCTGCCGTCTTCATACTCTGCGGCGCTTACATTGCGCACCAAAATAAAAAGTGCGGCAAGAATCAAAAACGTTTTGTGCGGCATATTCTTTACTACCATGTATCCCACTTTTCAACTTCAATAGTTTCAAATGCGTTCATTGTTGAAGTAAGCCTGTCCATAAGTTCAAGCGCCTGTGTTTTAATGTTCAAAAGACGCATCATTGTATCAGGATCTTGAGTGCCAAGCAGTGTTGAGTTTCTTGTTTTTACAGGAGTTTCGACAACTGTCGGCTGCACTTCGGTATCGCGCATTAAAAAGGGCGCAATGCTGTTTTTGTACGCGAGCACTGCATCATCATAATCTTCTTTTGCGGCTTTCTTTTCCTGGTTATCAACTGTTACGGAGGCCGGATCGGAGGGGAGGTTGCTCAGTCTGATAATTTCAAGAAGTCCTTCTGCCGTTTTTTTCTGTTTAATAAGATCAAGACGGTTAAGTGATGGCTCATATTTCACACTTGAAGGATATTGTTTTACAATAAGTTCGAACATCTCGGCGGCACGGTCAAATTGCTCAAGATTATACAAACATTCACCAATCCAATAAATTGCTGATGATTTTCTATTATAAGCATCGGTTGTCAATGTGGTTTCATTCCATGTTTCTGCCCGCATGCCGCGAATATACCTGCCGTCAACCTGAATACTGTCGGCGTAGTCCTTAAACATTATGAGCGCTTCGTTATATTGTTTAAGATAAAAGAGTGCCCGCCCTTTTTGATAAGGAACCTCAAAGCGGCGCGGCGATACGGGATCTACACGG
>JAITHM010000044.1 GCA_031279965.1 Spirochaetaceae bacterium | reverse complement strand
GAGATTATGTGCATTACGAGTCAGGGCAAGTCGATTAAGCTCAAAGTTGACAGCATCCGGGTGATGGGCCGCGGGGCTATGGGCGTGCGGATACTCAACATTGAAAAGCCCGATTTTGTGGTGGGCGTCGACCGCATTGTGCGCGAAGACGGCGTGGAAAGCGAAGAGGGCGGCGAAACAGAGGCATGATAGGCGTAGACAGAGATGTTAAGAAGGACATAGAATAGATATATGACATATTCAATTGCTTTTGCTGGAAAAGGCGGTGTTGGAAAAACCAGTATTTGTGGAATGTTGATAGATTACTTGGCGAAGTCTGGTAAGGGGCCGGTTCTTGCTGTTGATGCTGACGCGAATTCGAACCTTAACGAGGTGTTGGGTGTACCTATAGAAATGACTCTTGCCGATATACGGGAAGATATTGCCCGTGCAGAAATAACTGACCCCAGCCCTATACCCGCGGGAATGACAAAGAAAGAGTATGCTATTTATAAATTTGGTGATGCGCTTATTGAAGAGTCAAACTACGACCTTCTTGTCATGGGGCGCGGACAGAGCATGGGCTGTTACTGCTATGTCAACGACATTTTGCGTGATGAAATCCTCAAGTACTACAAGAACTATAACTACCTTGTTGTTGATAATGAGGCGGGGCTTGAACATATAAGCCGCGGTATACTTCCTCCTGTTGATCTTATTCTGCTGGTAAGCGATTGTTCACGGCGGGGGATTCAGGCGGCGGGGCGTATTGCAACGATGATACGCGAACTTAAGCTTAATGTAAAAGAAACATTTTTGATTGTGAACCGGGCGCCCGATGGAGCTTTAAACGAAGGTATAAGTGCAGAAATTGCTGCACAGAATTTGAATTTACTCGGCGTACTTCCTCAGGATACCGCAGTTTACGAATATGATTCGTCGGGCAAACCGCTCATAACTCTGCCGGAAAATACGCCGGTAAAAAAAGTGCTTTCGCAGCTTATTGAAAAGCTTAAGCTTGTTTAAAAATGCCCCATCATGCCTCTCTTTTCTTTGCGAAATCCGCGTGTGCCGGGCGGCATAACATCATAATTCTTGCCATTAAGCGTCATTTTTGTTACCAAAAGAATTTTAGCCTTTTCGTTTGAACGGTTTGGAATCGCATTGCCTTCTAAGACGACAGATGCTCCTTCCTTTAAACCATCAATAAAGCCTATGAACTGGTGTATACCTTTGACATAATAGGTAACATCATCCTGAATCAGGGCAATTTTTCCCTGCGCAATGCTTAAATTACCATTTACAGTTACCGGTTCTGACCCGCGCGGGAGTCTTGGGGTATCGGCAAATGTCATCATAACTACGCCAAAAAGAAGTGCCATCGCCATTACATTGTGTTTCATACAGAAATCTCCTCATATTTTATGGCCTATGCCATTATTCTATAAACAGAAAAGCACTTTTTAGGTTACACAGGCATGAAACTCCAGGCAGGACGCGCTATTTTGCCTGCTATGCACAATAAAATCCCTTAGCCCAAGCATCGTAAACTGAATGTAACCTTTTACATCTTGACTGGTTATTTAGCAAACAGCCGATAACCAGCGGTATCTGGATTTTGTGCGAAATGTAGCGCTTGACGTATTTTTGAAAATTTATTAATGTTAACGAACGGTCGTTAATATGACAAGTGAGGAAATATTGAATGCGGCATTTCGGGTCTGGGGCAAAGATTTTTACCAGACCACAAGCTTAACACCGGTAGCGGAGGCTCTTGGTGTGACAAAACCAGCCCTTTACCGGCATTTCAAAAATAAAGAAGTGCTGTTTAAGGCAATGCGTGCCGCACATTTTGATCGTTTTGTTCATTATATAAAGAATGATTACGACATGTGCATGAATATTTCCAGTATGATGGAACGGATTATCATGTTGACGCTGAGTATGGCCGGTTGTTTTTTGAATAACAGGGAAGATTTTATTTTTTTGTTTACGAGGATTTATAGCTGCGAAGACGACTCTAAAACATGGCTGCAAGAACTTAAACAGCGTGGAATTGATGTAAGCGTACTTACGCAGGCAGGCAAGACAGAGAAGTATCCTCGTGCATTTCAGCTTACTTCCGCGACAGCGTTTTTTATGATATGTTTTTATTATAAGCAGCATGATGAATTGCAGATAGATGACATTATGCTTCCCGCAAGGTATCTTACAATGATAGACGCACTTATCCGGCAGGGCATTTCGTTTCCCGCAGCCCAGATAGACATGATGGATTTTACCCGTCTTGAACATGCGGTAGAGGGTTGTCCTTTTGGTGAGGCAGAAACTAGTGTTCACGAAAAGCTTTTGAGTGTTGTCGCTGAAGCTGTTGCTGAAGCAGGCCCCTTCGGTGTTTCAATGGATATGGTTGCAAAAAAGATGGGATTCTCCAAAAGCAGTCTTTACGCGCATTTTCCCAATAAAGCGGGAATGGTAAAAGAATATATCATTACAGAAATCAAGCGTGTGGCAGCGTATGCGGAACGATGCACGCTTTTATCCGATTTGGCGCATGAGCAGTTATATCTTGCGATAATTGGCATTGCACAGTATTTACGTACCAACCCCAATATATTACGGACTATTGATAAACTGCGTCTGCAAAAACCAGAGTTCAAGAAACACCGCGTAAAAAAAATGAACCCGGTTGCTCAAATACACGCTATATTTTCTCAAATAAAAACTGAAAATGGTGCATGTATGATTAACGAACGTGACACCGAATGGATACTGTTTCTAATCGTTAATCTTTTGCTGCATCGCCCAAAAAAATTAAGATATAGTGATGTTTCAAATGAAAGTTTTAGAATTTTGTTTCAATTCATTGCCGGAGGAATTAAGGAATGAAAAGATATGTGGTTGCCGTATTATTTACGGCACTAGGAATGGTTGTCGCTGCACAGCAAGAAGAACCTGTTACTGGGGAAAAGCCTGTGCGGACTATCAGTGTTGATGAGGCGGTTTCGCTTGCGCTGAATAATAACCTTGGGCTGCAGGCAAGTCAGGTAACGCTTGAAAAAAAGAAGCGCCCCGCGGTTTTGTCTTGGAATCAATTTTTGCCAACAGTGGGCCTTTCAGGCAGTTTAAGCGCGGCGAATTCGGTATCAACACAGAATGTTCCCATTGGTATTAGTGGCGGGCAGCTTATGTATCGTACGGTTGAGGGGCCGCGCTGGGGGTTGAATGCCGCGTTTCAAATTCAGTGGAGCGGGCTTAATGTTGCGATGTTCGAGGGCGTTCGCAAGCTCAAGCGTGATTACGAAGCCGGCGAAATAGGTTATCAGAAGGCAAAACTTCAGCTCGAGCGGGATATTCGCAAGCTCTATAGTTCGATTCTGCTTGCAGAAGAAAATCTTAAGGTGCAAGAACAAAGCTTTACGCTTGCCGAGGAGCAGGTTCGTACTGCGCAGGCAAACTACAATGCGGGGCTTTCCGCGGAGCTTACCTTGATGCAGGCGCGGCTTAACCGTGACAAGCTTATTCCAGACATTGATCTTATTAAAAATAACATCAAAGTCTCGATGGCAAATTTTGCAATGCTTTTAGGTCTGCCTTACGATACAGAATTTACTCTCGTATCGACAGAACAGGTGCGTTACGATGTTCCTTTTGACACCGCAGAACTGATTCGGAATGCGGCGGGCAGCAAAGTTGATCTTCAGGAACTGCGGGCGAATATTGTCGCGCTGCGTACTGCGCGTAATGCGATGCGCTATCAGCTTTGGACGCCAAGCCTTTCACTTGGTTGGACATTGAATCCAACGTTTAGTGGAGACCCGTTTCGGGACAGTTGGTCCGGTGACAGTTGGACTGACACCGGGCGTTTTTCACTGAACCTTTCGTGGAGCTTAAACGGTATGCTGCCATTCACCAAAGAGGTTGCGACCCTGCGTGACCTGAATGACGATATACGCAGTCTTGATATTAATCTTGCCCAGGCGATACGTGCTACAGAAGTTGAAGTTTACAATCAAGTGTTTCTCGTTCAACAAGCACGGGAATCAATTGATGCTCAGCAAAAAACGGTAGAACTTGCCGAGCGGACGTACCGGGATACGCTTGCCGCATTTCGTGCAGGACTTCGGGATTTCATGGAAGTGCAAAACGTTGAGCAGCAGCTTCGTCAGGCGCGGCTCGGTGTACTGCAACAACAGTATAATTTTTTTACCGGCGTCATTGATCTTGAATACGCCGTTGGTGTTCCTTTTGGAACAATGATACAGTAACAGCTAAGAGGAGTAAGAAATGAAACATATCACACAGATTAGTGTGCTTGTGGTGATGGCCATTATGGTCTTTTCGTGTAAAAAACAGGAAGCTAAAAACAGCACGCCTGAAAAACAGGTCTTTGCGGTAACAACAATGAAAGCGGTATCCGGGGAGATAAATTCGTATCTTGCATTAGCCGGTGACATTATTGCCGGTTCAACGGTTGATGCCTATTCTGACGCGGCCGGCAAGATAACACGAGTTCACGTCAGCGTTGGATCGCGCGTTGGGCGCGGACAGGCAATCGCTCTTGTTGACCCGTCCAAACCGGGTATGCGCTATGTGCTGCACACGGTGCGCTCGCCTATTGCCGGTACGATAACATCGCTTCCTGCCGAAGTCGGCATGACGGTTTCGCAGACGACGCCGCTTGCCCGCATTGCCGGCGGCGGGGCGCTTGAAATTCAGCTTTTTGTACCAGAGCGCTATATCGCCCGTGTTGCCCAGGGACTTTCCTGCGAAATCACCCTTGATGCCTATCCTGACGAAGTTTTCCGGGGTTCTGTGCGCGAAGTAAGTCCAACTATCGATCCTGTTTCTCGTACCGAGATGATCAAAATCAATGTTGATAATCCCGGTTCGCGTCTTAAAGCCGGCATGTTTGCAAAGGTGAATATAATTACCGTAAGCAAATCTGACGCGATAAAAATTCCTACGGCGGCGATTGTGCAGCGGCAGGGAAAAAATGTGGTTTTTGTTGCCGGTGTTGATCCTGCCGATCCTCAGGCGTACATTGCCCGCCAGGTTGAGGTCGTGCCAGGAATCGAAAGTGATGGTGTTTCCGAAATTGCGTCAGGTATTACGGCCGGGGATGAAATTGTTGACAAGGGAATGACGCTGCTTACCGATGGTGCGGGCATCAATGTCATAAGCCGCAGCGAAGGCGTACAATAAGTGCAGGGGAGTAATGTATGAGTATCACAAAAACAGTAGTTTCACGTCCGGTAACATTTATTATCATTTTCTTTTTGCTGATTGGTCTTGGATTTTTCGCATTGACGCAGCTTCCTGTCGATCTTTTTCCCGAAATCAATCCGCCCTATATTCTGGTAAACACAACATATAGCGGCGCGGGGCCGGAAGAAGTTGAACGTTCAATTACACGGCCTTTGGAACAGGCGCTTTCCGGTGTTTCCAGCCTTGATAAAATTACCTCTACTTCGTCGAAGGGGACAAGTCAGATTACCTTAAAGTTTATCTTTGGTACCGATCTGAGCGATGCGACAAATTCAGTGCGTGATGCGCTGGAACGAGTCAGACGGGCGCTTCCTGCCGAAGCGGATTCGCCGCTTATCTTTAAGTTTGATCCTTCAATGATGCCGGTCATTAACTACCGGGTATCTTCAACAATTCGTGAACTGCCTGAATTATATGATCTTGTCGTCAACACGATAGCTACGCGGATGGAACAAAGTCCGGGCGTTGCGGCTGCATCGGTATCGGGCGGACAGGAAAAGGTAATACGGGTCGATTTTCCCGAATCGCGTCTTGAAGCGTACAACCTTACCGTATCGCAGATTCAACAAATGATCGCCGCGCAGAATGCCCAGATTGGCGCGGGCACGATTACCGAAAATAACGTGTCCTACATACTCACGACGATGGGACAGTATCAGTCTATAGACGAAATAAAAAATACCGTTATTGCCTATATGCCGAATCCGCAAGACCGGCTTGCCGCAATGATTCCGGTACTCCTTGGCGATCTTGCCGATGTAAACGAAGGCACCGAGGACGCAACAAGCATTGTTCTTGTAGACGGCGAGCCTGCCATCAGAGTTTCTGTACAGAAACAGAGCGGCAAGAACTCAGTGCAGGTTGTTGATAATCTTCGCAAACGAATTCCGCAGATTCAAAACGCCATTCCGCAGGATATTAGAATTATTGAAATTTCAAGTTCGACCGATCAGATTAAAAGTACGATAAGCGCAGTAACGTCAAGTGCGATAAGCGGTGTTGTCCTTGCCGTAATTGTACTTTTTCTCTTTTTGCGTTCTATCAAACCAACTATTGTTATTGGTGTTAGTATTCCTATTTCAATCATTATTACAATTATGCTGATGTACTTTGCCGGCCTTACCCTTAACTTGATGACGCTTGCCGGACTCTTTCTGGGTGTCGGTATGCTTGTTGATAACTCGATTGTTATTCTGGAAAATATTTATCATTACCGGGAAAAAGGCGCCAAGCTTCGTCCTGCAGCTATTTTAGGAACGCAGGAGATGATTGTTGCCATTACCGCCTCGACACTGACAACATTGTGTGTTTTTGCTCCGCTTGTCATGTTTAAAAGCATGCTTGAAGTTCAGGGAGAAATGTTTGCAGGGCTTGCATTTACCATTGTTATATCGCTTACAATTTCGCTTTTTACTGCCATATTTTTGGTGCCAATTCTGTCTTCGCATTTTTTACCGCTGGTAACCCGCAAACAGCGGCCGCTGACAGGTAAGCTTGCGCGCATCGATGGCGTATTTGAAAATGCATTTGCAAAACTGGAACACAACTACCGCAAGACAGTAAGCCATGTGCTTAGACATAAAGCTCTAACATGCCTTGTTATATTGCTTGTATTTATTGGCGCTATTGCGCTGATATTCAAAGTTGGTTATGTGTTTATGCCCGAACAGGAAGAAGACAGCGTATCGATCAATGCGACTTTTCCGCTGGGCACGCCGCTTGAAACAACAAAAGAATGGCTGCAAACGCTTGAAACATTTGCGCGGGCAGAGCTTGTTATTGACGGGAAACCCGCCTACGAGCGTATTACGGTGAATGCTGGCGGCGGCGGAAGATTTGGGCAGCCTTCACAAAGTCATTCAGGGACGCTTCAGATACAATTGCCGCCTTACAAGGATCGCAAACTCAACGAAACTCAAGTACAAACGATCATGCGCCGTCATTTTAATGAATTCCCCGGCGCCCTTTTCCGCTTCCAAGGCGGCTTTGGCGGCGGCGGTATGGGCGGTAATCCTGTTGATATTCTCATTAAAACTGAGGACTTAAAGCACGGTAAAGAGATCGCCGACAAGATAGCCGCGCTGATTAAAGAACACGTACCTGAAGCAACAGAACCGCAGGTAAGCATGAAGGACGGGCTTCCTCAATTTGAAATCGTGCTTGATCGCAAAAGGATGTATGCGCTTGGAGTAAATGCTTACAATGTCGGCAACGAAATCAAAGCAGCTGTCGGCGGACTTGCTGCATCGAAATATTCGTATCAGGGAAAAGATTATGACATTGTTCTTCGTTACAAAGAAACCGACCGCAATTCCCGTCCTGCGCTTGACCGAATTTTTGTAAAAAATACCGCCGGGCAACGCATACCTATTTCGAACTTTGCTAAAATTGTTGATGGTGTTGGGCCGGTAACAATAGATCGTGAAAGTCAGAGCCGTGTTATTCATATAACAGCGGGGTCACTTCCTGGCGTTTCGCTGAATATTATTACAGCAAAAGTGCACGCGCTTATTACCCGTGAAATTCCTTCTGAAGACGGTCTTGTTATCGAGCTTGGCGGCGATAGTGATGACCTCAAGCGTATCGGTATGGCCTTTATGCTGATTCTCGTTATTGCCGTCTGTCTGGTATTTGGTGTTATGGCATCGCTTTTTGAAAGCTTTAAGGATCCCTTCATTATTATTTTTACCATACCACTTTCCATCATTGGTGTTGTGCTGATTTACTTTTTAACAGGCGAAAAATTTAATATTCTTACTGCGGTTGGCATTCTCGTGCTTGTAGGAGTTATCGTTAATAATGGCATCGTGCTTGTTGATTATACGAATCTTCTCCGCAAACGGGGATTCAGCTTAAATGACGCCTGCGTTGAAGCTGCCGGAAATCGTCTGCGGCCTATACTCATGTCAACCTTAACCACTGTGCTGGGACTTGCTCCAATTGCCTTTGTTCCTGGTGAAGGCACAGAACTTGTTGCACCGATAGGAAAGACCGTTTTTGGCGGGCTTACTTTTGGTACTTTAATGACGCTTTTCCTTATGCCTGCAATTTACGCAATACTCAACAAGCATGATGATGAACAGCGTGCGCGGCGTGAAGCTCGGCGGGAGGGACTTGCCCTTGGACTAAAAGGTAAGGATCTTAAGTTACAGGCAAAATCAGCCGCACAACACGCTCATCAAGCGGCAGAAGAACTTGAAAAGAAACACTTTGAAAATGCCGGTATCCCCCCTATTCAACATCCAGATAAAGCCGCGCCTCACGCTGCTCCGGCGGAAGAACAGCCCCCCCCCCAGGAGGAGCAGGCGCCGCCAGCAGATAAGGCGGACATTCAGGATAGTGGCGATGACGATGATGATGATAATGCCGAAGCGAGGCGCCGTTTTTATGAGCACAGAGCACAGGCCCGCGCAGCGAATCCCCGTTTTCACAGACGGGCAGGAGACGACGGTGATGATGAAGAGGAGGACAACAAATGAAAAGAGTTGAAATTATAGCAAACCGGTCTATTGAAGATAATATTATGGAGGCGCTGCGCACAAAAGGCTTGGCAAAATTTTATACAAAATATCCCATTGTGTTGGGCGAAGGGTCATCTGGCGCCCGCCTAGGCGACGCTATCTGGCCGGAAGAAAACTTTGTGCTTGTCGTCTGGTGTGAGGACGAAGAAGCGCGGCAAATTGAGCAGGCGGTTCAACCGGTTAAGGAACAATATCCCAGTGAGGGTGTCAAAGTTTTTTGCCTGTAGTCGTGCATGACTCTTTTTTCCATGCGCTGATAAATTGTTCGTATGCGGCGATTTGAGCAGACAGTGTGATGCTTTGCACTTCGCCGCGGCCAAGCCAATCAGCCCCATCCAGATTGTAGAGGCTTTCGAGGAGCTCTTCGAGAGCCTCTACTGTACACGAAAAGTCGGCGGCGCGCCTGCGTTCAAGGCCGGTAAGCTCTTCGTTAAGCGTTTTTTGATACAGTGTATCCTGCCAAGCTTCCATATCCAATAGTATAACGAAAAACATCCGTTATAACAGCAGTGTTAACCAGGAAGATGGCAACTTCATTGGACTATCTTGCCGTCCCCAATTTCTTTGATTTTTGTAATTTCATCGCGGAGCAGGGCAGCTTGCTCAAATTCAAGTCTTTTGGCGTGCTCAAGCATTTCAGTATTGAGCGCACTTATAAGTTTTTTACGTTGCGCAGGAATCATAACATTGTAGGATTTTTTCAATACTTCTATTGAGGTTCCTGTAGCTTTTTCTGCCTCATCACTATGTCGTTCAAGAATGGCGGCGATAGTCTTTTTTATCGTTGCGGGCGTAATGCCATGCTCTTTGTTAAACTCCATTTGAATAGCGCGGCGGCGGTTTGTCTCGTCAATTGCTATTTTCATCGCATCGCTCATTCTATCAGCATACATGATAACTTTTCCCGCAGCGTTGCGTGCAGCACGGCCGATAATCTGCACAAGGCTTGTTACCGAACGCAAAAAGCCTATTTTATCCGCATCAAGTATCGCAATAAATGATACTTCCGGCAGATCAATACCTTCACGCAGCAGATTAATACCAATCAGTACATCAAAAACACCCTGTCGAAGGCCCATAAGAATTTCAACACGTTCAATTGTTTCAACTTCACTGTGAATATAGCGGACTTTTAAACCAAGGCTGGAAAGATAATCGGTAAGATCTTCCGCCATTTTTTTCGTCAGCGTAAGAATAAGAGAGCGTTCTTCCATTTTAATCCGCGCGCATACTTCGCTGTAAATATCTTCCATCTGTCCTTCACTGGGGCGCACTTCGATCTCTGGATCAAGAAGGCCGGTAGGACGAATAAGCTGCTCAACGACGCGGACGCTTTCTTTGATTTCAGTTTCACCAGGAGTTGCTGATACATAAATAGTACCGGAAAGAAGCTTCTTAAACTCATCAAAATGAAGCGGCCGGTTATCAAGCGCTGAAGGCAGCCTGAAGCCATAGTCAACAAGGCTTTGTTTACGGCTACGGTCTCCGGCAAACATCGCACCGATTTGCGGCAGGCTTACATGACTTTCGTCGATAAAGGTGAGGTGATCATTGGGGAAGTAGTCAATAAGAGTATCAGGGCGTTCCCCTGAATGCCGTCCTGCAAGGGCTGCAGAATAATTTTCAATACCTGGGCAATATCCCATCTCTTTGAGCATCTCAATATCGTATTCGATACGGGTTTTAAGCCGCTCAGCTTCCAGCATTTTGCCTTTATGCCGAAGTTCTTCAAGCCGCACGGCAAGCTCTACTTCTATGCGGGGCAAGGCATCATCAATGAGCGATTGCGGCATAACGAATTGTTTTGCCGGATAGAGCAGGGCGCGGTCAAGTTCTTCCAGAATTTCGCCAGATAGAGGATTAAAGCGCCGAATACGAGCAACGGTATCCCAATCAAGATCGACACGGTAAGCATCTTCAAGATATGCGGGGAAAATTTCCAGCGTATCACCACGCCGCCTGAAACGCCCCCGCTCCAGCACAGCATCATTACGCTCATATTGGAGCTCGATAAAACGCCGTATAAGCGCATCAACATCAATTGATTCACCCCGGGAAAAAGTCGCCGTCATTTTTTTGTAAATCTCAGGTGTTGCAAGACCATAGATGCAAGAAACCGTAGCTACGATAATAACGTCTTTGCGCTCCATAAGGCTTCGTGTAGCGGAAAGCCGCAGGCGTTCAATTTCGCTGTTAATAGAAGCGTCTTTTTCGATATAAAGGTCGCGGGCGGCAACATACGCCTCTGGCTGATAGTAATCGTAATACGAGACATAATATTCCACAGCATTATGAGGAAAAAAGCTTTTGAATTCGCGGTAAAGCTGCGCGGAAAGAGTTTTATTATGGCTTATGATGAGCGTTGGTTTTTGTACAACCTCAATGATTTTTGCCATGGTGAAAGTTTTTCCCGAACCGGTAACACCTTTCAGTGTCTGAAATTTATCACCAGCGCGTATCCCGTCTGCTAATGCTGTGATTGCCGCCCCCTGATCACCTGCCGGAGTAAACGGCGACACTACTTCAAATGGTCGCATACAGTTAAGTATACCGGTGCGTGAATTAGAGGGCTAGGCGCTTTTAACTTCATCATTGGAATTATTGAGGTAATCGGCTGACCCTTGATGGCAAAGAGCTATTTTGGTTACAATACAGAAGGCGCCGGGGTGGTGGAATGGTAGACACCGGGGACTTAAAATCCCCTGGACGTAAGTCCGTGTGAGTTCAAATCTCATCCCCGGCACGACTCAAAATGATGATCTGCTTTTGCGGCAGACGCTGTTCAAGCCTTATCGTTGTCTGTTCCAGACCAGCACTTCCAGAGGAGGGCGTCAAGACTGGGCATAAGCGCCGCAGGTGTAAAGCTTGTTTTTTCAAGATGTATCATGCCAAACGTTGTCAAGGTTGCACTTAAAAGCCGTCCAAAATTGCCGGGAAAGGCAAGTTCACGGGGCATAAATGTCTTTGAAAACAACATAAGCCCCTGAACAATCGCGGCCTTCGATAAGCCCGCCGTCAATGCCCCTTCCGTAAAACGCAGTGGTCCCCACGCGAATAAAAGCCGTCCATAGGGGATAAGCATTGTACATGCTACGATGCCAGCAAAAAATATCAGCATGAAAACTGGATTACCAGCACGGCGGCGAAGTTGAGCGTACAGCCAAAAAAGGCACAGCAGGCCAAGCCGCACCCACAGCACCGGGACAAAAATCATGGCGAGCGCACAAAGTATGGCGGCGCAGGTAAAAACAGATGGGGGGCTTGGGGGGATATTCCTGGCACGGCGTGTTTCGCCAGAATTTTGGGAAGGCTCATCATACGGCAGGTTTTTTTCGTTGTTTTCTGTAAAAACAGCCTGATACCAGCGTGAACTTTTCGTAAAACGTTCACAGAAGAGTCCCAGCAGCAATCCTGTAAGAGTTCCCATCGCAAGAAGCGGAGGAGCTATCAATAGCGCACTTTCACCAAGTATCAGCGCACGGGCAATGAGGATTTGAGCGAATGTTGAACAGAGTGCGCCGCATACACTCACTCCGGTAAATCCGATAAGGTGTGGAAAAAAAAGCCGGTAAATGACAAGCATCATCACTGCCGACGCCGCCGTTCCCGCAAGCGAAAACAGAAAAACATACGAAACCAAGGTTCCAGAAATGAGTGCCTGCCCCAGCACCTTAATCAGGATAAGCGTGATAAAAGCGGGAAATGAAAGTGGCAGCGCAAGGAGTAACGGTAAGTTCGCCGCCCCCAAACGGATAAACGGGAGCGGTTTTGGAATTACATATTCAAGTGCACCTAAAAAAAGGCAAAACGCTCCCAACAATGCTATAATGCGGCGTTCTTTCTCATTTATCTTACCAAACAACAGCATCCATCCTGCCGGCGGCGGGTGCCCCCATAACCGTTACAATTACACGATTGGGTAAACAAGCAGCAAAATGCCCCGCCGCATGAACAGCGCCGGCCGCTATACAGGTTTTGTTAGTGCACGGTGATGCCGTTATGCGCGCCGCTCCGTCATGAAGCTCAACAAGCGTTGCGCCGAGCGGACCTTTAACAGTAAGTATTTCGTGCGCGTCAAGCGGGAATTGCCATTGCTGCCCATCCTCTCCCTGAACAACTACCTGAAGACGCTGGAAGCTGCCCCCGTATATAAAAATTGCCGAGGCAGTTATCACCGCCGCGGCAAAAATCACTACGCCATAATCTAATGGCCGTAACAAGATAGCACACGCCTTACGCAACGCCAACTACAGCGGTAACTTCTGGTATTTGTTGCCGTAAATAGTTTTCAATTCCATTTTTCAATGTCATTTGAGCATGTGGACAACACCCGCATGCACCGGTAAGTTTTAATGAAACGGTCCCATCGGAGCTTAACGAAATAAATTCAACATCCCCGCCGTCAGCTTGAAGAGAAGGCCGCACCTTTTCAAGTTCAGCTTTAATTTTTTGTTCCAGCATTATTTTCTCCTGTGTCGCTATAATAGTTCTTTCAGCACTGCCTGTCCACCACCCAGGGCATCTGCATTTACATTCAGAAAATAAGAGTTGCGGAATTGCTCTCTGAACATTGATAATTTTTGCATGCGGTGATACAGTTGCCAGTTTGGAGATAAAATCAAGATTGATATTCGATAATTATGGTGTAATAGTGTGGCCGGTGCGGTAATTCAAACAAAGTGCGCGGCTTCTCTTGCAGAATATCTTAATGGCGCGGTGAATTATATTGTCCGCTATGCGTTCAAAGCTGCGCTTAAAAGTCCTAAAGAACTGCTGTTTATCATGCGTTATGCTGTCATGCAGCGCCGTATGGCAAAGATCAGGCGTTCTTTCGAAGCACACGGCGAGCATATACCGCTCTTTCTTATCGCTAGCATTACCTCTCAATGTAATCTGAGATGTGCAGGCTGTTATCATCATGCACTCAGGCCGGATACGGAAGCGCGCGACGTGGAGTTGAGCGCGAAAGAATGGGGGCGGATCTTCGATGAAGCGCGCGAATTGGGTATTCCTTTTATTTTACTTGCCGGCGGTGAACCGCTGTTTCGTGATGATGTGCTGCGGGAAGCGGCGCGGCGGAAGGGTATACTCTTTCCTGTATTTACCAACGGCACGATGATTGATGAAGCGCGGTTTGCGCTTTTTGACAGATACCGTGCGCTTATTCCTGTGTTAAGCCTTGAAGGGGCAAAGCTGCATACCGACGAACGGCGCGGCGGCGGTGTACATGATGCGGTGTGGAATGTATGTACAGCGCTTTACGCACAGAGAATACCATTCGGTCTTTCGATAACTGTTACCAAAGAAAATGCGGTGCAGGTAACCGGGCGGCAGTTCATAACGGAAGCGCGGCAGCGGGGATGCGCATTTATTGTTTATGTTGAATATATACCGGCTGATGGAAAAGTAAGCACCTCTGCGTTAAGTGAAAGTGAGCGTGCCGCGTTTTCACTGTGCATTGAGCAGGCGCGTACGGAGAATATGGGATTTCTTATTCTGTCGTTTCCTGGTGACGAAAAAGAAAGCGGCGGCTGTCTTGCTGCAGGCCGGGGTTTTTTTCATATTAACGCTGCGGGCGCTGCGGAGCCTTGTCCGTTTTCACCGTATTCAGATATGTCATTGCGTTCTACGCCGCTGCGAGCTGCGCTTAAATCGCCCTTTTTTGCCGCATTAAACAGCGGTGGGTTTCTGCGTGCGGCGCACAACGGCCCGTGCCATCTTTCGGAAGTCAGAACAGAAGTTGCCCGTCTTGCCGAAAATTTCGCCGCCGTCCCTCACGTTAGTTAAACTTTATAAAAATACCGTCCTTGAAGCCGGTATATCACTTGTCCTCTTAGGAATGGCTCTGGCAGGGGGAGTTGACAGTTTTTGTCTGGGCGGATAGTATGCAAAGCATGGGGGCGTAGCGAAGCTGGTTATCGCGCTGGCCTGTCACGCCGGAGATCGCGGGTTCGAGTCCCGTCGCTCCCGTTAATTTTTCCCCGTGGATGTATAAAGGTGGTTCACCGGCATGAAGCGGGGCAGGAAATGCCGTTTTTAAGGGAACTGGCAGTATGTGGTACAACGGCAAAGATATTAATGTATAGTATACAAACTCTGAACAAAATAGCTGGCGAAGGGCTCGAATTTTTCCCTGTAGGAAAATATATAACTGGTCCCGAGCTTGAAAACGCTGACGCGATATTAGTTCGGAGTGCCGATATGCACGTCAGGGTGCTGCCGGCATCGGTGTTGGCAATTGCGCGGGCAGGGGCGGGCGTTAACAATATCCCCTTGGAAGTGTGCAGTGAGCGGGGAATCGTTGTGTTTAATACGCCTGGTGCCAATGCCAATGCGGTAAAAGAACTTGTGCTGGCAGCTCTTTTTCTCTCATCACGAAAGATTTTTGATGGTGTTTCATGGGCAAAAACGCTGTCTGGCGGCGAAAAAAACCTTGCCGAGCTTGTCGAGAAAAAAAAATCTGCGTTTGAAGGGCCAGAAATTGCCGGAAAAACTCTGGGCGTTATTGGTTTGGGAGCAATAGGCGTTGCTGTTGCCAATGATGCGGCGGCGCTTGGAATGAATGTTATCGGATACGACCCATATATCTCTGTTGATGCCGCCTGGAATCTTTCGCGCACGGTGCGCCGCGCCGATTCACTGGAACAGCTTCTTGCACTTTCAGATTATGTGACAATACACGTGCCTTTTAGCGAATCAACAAAGAATCTTTTTAATGCAGAAAAGCTTTCGTTAATGAAGCGTGGTTCACGGCTTGTTAATCTTGCCCGCGGCGGTCTTGCAAAAGAAGCTGATGTCATTGCCGCGCTTGATGCAGGAATCATTGCCTGTTATGTAACCGACTTCCCTACGCCGGAACTTATTGCCCACGAACGGGTTATCTGCATTCCTCATTTGGGGGCGTCGACGCCGGAGGCCGAGGTAAATTGCGCGAGGATGGCGGCACAGCAGCTTATTAATTTTCTTGAAACAGGCGTTATCAAAAATTCCGTTAATTTTCCGGACTGTAAACTCAATTTTGAAGAACCTAACCGTCTGCTTGTAGCAAATAGAAACATTCCCAACATGGTAGGGCAGATCACCACAATACTTGCCGCTGAAAAAATCAACATAACTGATTTAATCAATCACCATAAAGGAAATTATGCGTTTAATATTATTGATACAGAACAAAAAATAAGCGATGCTATTATCAAGCGTTTGCAAAATATAGAAGGAGTGGTCCGTGTTCGGACGATACAAAGATGAATGAACCTGCAACACAAAATCTAGCAAAACTTGCGACAAACTCGGTCTTTGGCATAGGCGGTGGTATTGCTCTGTGCGCGGCAGGCTTTGTTTTAAAATGGCTTGTTCAGCCTGCAGGGCTTGCTTTGGGCGGAGTTATAGTACTGCTTGGTCTTACGGGTGTTTTTTCTGGAAATTCTACCGACCGTAAAGACGGCCTTATGGTAACGCTTACAGGCGGTGTTCTGCTTTGCTTTTTTTTAGGCATTGGGCCGGTTAAAAACATTGCGGGAACGCTGCTTTCTGTTGGCAGTATTATTTCATTTGCCGTGGGAATCTGGAATGGCATCCGATTTTTAGCAGGGCTTAATAAAAGGCGATAGCACATGAATAAAGATATTCATGTTGTTACCGGGGCGAATGGCCGGACGGGGTTTGCTCTGTGCGCAGAGTTAAAAGCGCGAGGGTGTTTTGTTCGTGCGCTGCTTCGCACAAGCGCAGAATGGTACCGGCCGTTTCTGGAGCCCTATGTTGATGAATTTGTTACCGGCGATATTCGGGAACGCGTTTCGCTTGATGCGGCTTTTTCCGGTGCATGCTGCGTGTATCATCTTGCGGGTATTGTATCCATTGCCAGCGCGATGACGGCAGAGCTTGAAGATGTCAATGTTCAGGGGGTAAAGAATGTCATTGATGCATGCCTTGCCCACCGTGTGCCGCGGCTTGTTCATACCGGTACGGTACATACGCTTCCTTTTCATGACACCACAAGCATTCTTCGTGAAATACCGCGCTATATGCCGGATGCTGTTCAAGGGCCGTATGCACGGACAAAAGCGATTGCAAGCAATCTTGTACTCGACGCGGTAACTGAACGCGGCCTTAATGCTGTTATTGCAATGCCGTCCGGTATTATCGGCGGCTTTGAATTAAAACGGTCAAATCTTGGCGCGATGGTTGTTGATGTTGCGGAAGGGCGGCTGCCCGTATATCTTAAAGGCGAGTATGATTTTGTTGATGTCCGTGATGTTGCCCGGGCAATTGCCGACTTGGCCACGATGGGGCCTGCCGGAGAAAGTTATATTCTATCAGGACATAAAACCAGCGTAAAGGAGCTAATAAGCTATGCGGCAGAGGCTGCAGGCCGAAAGCCGCCTTCATTGTGCCTGCCGCGTCCACTAGTTCAGGCATTTTCTTATCCGGCTGAAATGTGGGCGCTTTTGTGCGGCGCAACACTGGTATTTACCCCATATGCAATAAAAGTGCTTGGCGATAATTGCAATTTTTCGCACGAAAAGATCAGCATGCTTACCGGATACACTCCGGCATCTGTTCAACAGGCGGTTGCTGAACAGGTTAAATTTTATTTTGATGTATATAAACCCATGCTGAATGGAAAGCGCCTGTGACAAAAATCTATTATTTTTCCGGCACAGGAAATACGCTGTGGTCGGCACGGAAACTCGCCGCACTTTTCGGACCGACCACAGAACTTTTTAACATTGGCAGCGTGATGGAACAGCCGCCGTCTATGATTGAAGCTGAGCGCATCATCATCATGTTTCCTGTTTATGCCTTTGGCGTGCCGGTTCTCGTGCGGCGTTTTCTGATGCGTCATATAATCCACGCTTCGTACATTGCTGCGCTTGTTACCTGCGGCACAGTTAGCGGCGGCGCTCTTGCGGAAGTTTATGGATTGCTGCGCCGCCGTCATGTCCGGCTTTCGTATGCGGCACGTATTCCCAGTGTAGAAAACTATATTCCCATTTTTGGCCCGCCCAAAGAAAAGACAAAAGAAAAACGGCTTGCGGCGCAAGAAGAGTCGACTGAGCGAGCCGGCCAGGAAATTTTGGCAGGGGCTGTAAATCGTCCTTGGCTTATCCGGCCGTTTTCATGGATTGTGCGGACTCTTTTTCGGCTTGGCAAGCGGTTTTTCGTTAAAGCCTATACCGTTGACGGCATTTGCAATGGCTGCGCGTTGTGCGCAAAAATCTGTCCCGCTGCGGCGATTACGATAGAACGCAAGTATCCGGTTTTTGGGTCGCACTGTGAACATTGCCAGGCGTGCCTTAACTGGTGCCCGCAGCGAGCTATCGGCTATATCAGGCTTAAGCAAAATACGCCGCGCTATCATCATCCTCAGGTAAAAGCACGCGATATGCTGCGCGTCCCGTCGGCTTGATTCCCCATTAACTGTGCTGTCTTTGCAGCTACGATTCAAGCTGGAATATAATTCCAAGTGCGGCAGCTAAGGCGATAACAACAATGCCGCGCGCCGCACGGATTGTTCTAATTATCAGGAAGAATGTGAAAAACAACAATACTTCCCGGATCTGTATCATGGCGGCACTGTCACCGCTGTTATTCTGCATTAAAAGTGGATAAATCATCCGGAGTGCAGCGGCGGCCACAAGTCCGGTCGCGGCAGGAACCATGCCGGCAAAAATCCGCCGCGCCGCTTCTGAATGTTCAAGCGTATTCATCATGCGGGAAGCGCCAAGGATAATAATAATCTGCGGCATAATCATTGCAAAAACGGCTGTGTATGCGCCCAGCGTGGAAACATGTGCGCCGCAAAGTGCGGCGAGATTAACGCCGATTGCGCCGGGCAGAAGCTGTGCAATTGCCAGCATGCGGGGCAGTTCGTCCGTGTGAAACCACGCGGTATGCCCATCAAATTGATAGAGAAACGGAAGAACGGCAAGTCCACCGCCTACGGCAAAGAGGCCAATTTTACTGAATTCAAAGATTAGTGATGGATAGAGCATGCTGTTACCGCTCAATGCCTATGCGGGCTTGAATACCGCAGTCAAACGGGTGTTTTATTTTACGAATTTCTGAAATATACGCGGCGCGTTCAATAAGCCAGGCAGGTGCGGAACGGCCTGTCAAGGCAAATTCAACCTGAGTATTTTCAAGGAAGGAACGCAGCGCATCTTCATCCAGCATGCCGGTACGCAGCGCATCTAGCACTTCATCAAGTACAACAAGATCTGCCATCGCCTCGTCAAGAAACGCACGCACTTTATTAAGCCTGCGCTCCTGTTCCTTCCGGCAACGCAGGCGTGTTTCTTCATCTTGAGAAAATGTAAATCCGAAACATTCTTCGGCATCAATAAGCGTTACGCCCAGTTTTGATAACGCGGCAAGCTCGCCGGAACTTCCATTTTTAAGGAACTGCGCAAAAATAACCCGCAACGAATGTCCTGCCGCCCGCACGGCAAGGCCGGTGACCGCCGTTGTTTTGCCCTTGCCGTCGCCGACATAAAGGTGTATCAGTCCATTCATAATGCTGTACTACCGGAAATATTCCCAATAATCAAGTTTGCAGAGCCCACTGTTTCCGGCGTGCTTGACGTATAGATTTCACGCAGTGAATCGCTTACAACAACGGAGCCGTCGTCAAACACGAAAATACTGCCTGCATCGGGAAAATTGGAAAGAAGCTCAGAGCCTTTTTCGTAACCAAGCGCAAAAACGCTTGTTGAAAGCGCGTCGGCATCCATTGAGCTGTCCATGATGATTGTTACCGAGCGAATACCGTTTGAAACAGGCCATCCGGTTTCTGTTGAAAGTATATGATGATAGCGCGTGTTATCTATTTCAAAGAAACGTTCATAATCGCCGGACGTTACAAGAGAAGTATCGTGAACTTCAAGAATCCCTTTGTAAACGCCTCGAGGAGCGCGGGGATCCTGAATACCAATCTGAAAATTGCTGGTATAACTCTTGCTGCCCAGCGCGTAGATATTTCCGCCAAAGTCCAGCAGGGCGCGGCTTACACCGGCGTCTTCAAGAATACGAACTGCTTCATCGGCGGCATATCCTTTGACAACTGCGCCAAGATCAAGCATCATGCCGGGCTTTTTTAAAAAAACAGTTTGATTTTCCATGTTGATTTCGACCTCACGCCAATCAACATGGGCAAGCGCGGTTCGTATCTCGGCTTCTTTGGGAATGTGTTCATCCTCTGTTCCAATATTCCAAAGTTTTGCCAAAGGGCCGATGGTAGGATCAAACGCGGCTTTTTTATTCCCCAGTGTTGTTTGTTCGGCAAAATATAATGCCCGCGAAAGCACGGTAAGCACTTCCCGGGGGGCCGGCACGGGGGCAATGCCGGCATTTTGGTTTATCACCGCAAGGCTTGTGCCGGAGCGGGTAACGCTGAATATGTCGTCAAGCTCTCTAAGCCGCGAAAAAACAGCGTGCTGCAATGATGCCGGTACACGTTCAAAAAAACGGACTCTGCATACTGTGCCAAAGACAAAAGTTTTATGCCATTCACTTGGTGTTGTGCATCCGGCAAAAACAAAAAGCATCCCCAAAAAGCATGCGCCGCACACCTGCCGGGCGCGAAAAATGCATCTGATTGCCGCCGGTATGGATACCAGAAGAATTCCCAATTTGGGCGCATTTTTTGCGCTTTGCGCAAAAAACCGGGCTATTCGCTGCAATTCCTCGGCTGCGCCTGCGGGATTTCCGCTTCTATCCCGTGCGCAAACCGGCAGATTAAAAATTACCGTAGACAAAAACCGCCGGGCTGTTGCCGGCACAAAAGGATTTTCTTTCACACTTGAGTATTATCATGATTTTTAAGAAAGATTCAATGATGGGTTTTAAATAAAAAAGCGGGTACGGCTTTTATAAAGCGTCTGGGGAAAAATGGGGAAATGCGCCAAATATCAACCGTACCCACTGTAATTATACTATTTAATGCGGCCATTGTAAAGCCAACGTGTTCACAAACTGCTCAGTTAAAACACAAAGCCTGACATTAACCTCATCTTCTTCTTGCAAATAAGATATCTTCAATATCTACAATATTACCGCGTAAGATCAAATAAAGATTGTTTACAGCGTTGCAAACGTCATTTTTGGGGGAGAGTGGTATGATGAATGTCATTTGAATTATGGGTGCGGGCGGCAAGCTGTTTGAAGGCGTATTGTAAATCCCAGCCTTCAGTTATTACTCTGCTGTTTATATAAACACTAAAGCTCATACACACATAGAGAGTCTCGATCAATACAAAATTAAAAAAGGCAAAGCAAAACAGCAGCAGTGCTATTGCGCCATTGTTAAGATCTTTGAATTCTTGTCCAAGAATTTGATCCATCGAATAGGCGAACAAAAATGCGCCAACAGTAAGTACAATGCCTGCCGCAACGCAAAACACCGTTAATAACACACCAAAATGAATCCCTCCGCCGGACAAGGCGGTTTTTCGCGCTGCATACTGTGTGCGCGAGGTTTTTTCAAGAATACGCAGCGGCATCATCACCCCGCGTAACGGGCTAAAACGGCGCCATAACAGATCGCCGACAAGACCACGTACTGTTGTGCCGGCAATACCCCGGAAAAGATCTCTAAACCGCACACTGTTATTAAAAAAAATCGTTGAACACACGTGAAGCACCCAGCGATTGTAGAGTGGTTTAAGCCATATATGAAGCACCATAATGCTCAAAGGAGCATCCTCAATCAAAACGGGGGGAAGCGGCGCAATCATGGCAATAGGAATTAAAATGCCTGTTACCGCGAAAAGGGGAATCATAAAAAAAACGCACAATGCAACAGGGCGGGATCTCCAGATAAGCAGGCCAAGGTCAGCAGCCTCCCAGCCGCTTCGTATTCTCAGTTGAAAAAGAGGGGTGTCAAAATTCATCGGGGGCTGCCCATACCCGCGGGGAAGCTGTCTTCCACGCGGGGTGTATTATGGATGTCGTTTTGTTCAAAAAACGCACGACAGTTTATTTTGGCTGCGCAATAATTTTTTTAAGCGCAGGATTTTTGGACAGATCTTTTTCAAGGCCGGCAGCACGTGCCTTGTTCACATAAACTTTATCTTCAAATGAATATTTGAATTTAGTGTGAACGTCATAAGAGCCTTCAAGAAGCGCATGCGCATCCTCCGTCATGACAAGTTCTTCGTCGGTTGGAATTACCATAACCGGAAGCGGCGACGAATCCGCCGAAATATACGATTCTGTATTACGCGTACGGGCAAGATTGTTTTTTTCAGCATCAAGTACAAAACCAAGCTTTTCAAGTCCTTGACAGAATTTTGCCCGCATGGCGCTTGCAAATTCACCTACACCGGCAGTAAAAATCAACGCATCAACATTGCCTTCTAGTGCGGCAAAATAAGAGCCAATATATTTGCGAAGACGGTACGCTTCAATCTCCTGTGCCAGCGCGGCATGTTTGTCTCCTGCGTCGGCAGCGGTTTGCACATCCCGGCGGTCGGTATATTTTTCTGTAATGCCCAGTAGTCCGGATTTTTTGTTGAGCGCTGTTTCCATTTCGGCAGGCTTCATCCCTGTTTTGGACATAATATAGAAAGGGAGCGCCGGATCCATATCTCCAGATCTGGTACCCATTACAAGCCCTTCCAACGGGGTAAGCCCCATCGATGTATCGAACGAAACACCGTTTTTAACCGCATTTATCGACGCGCCGTTACCGATATGACAAATAATCAGGTTGATTTTGCTGGAATCTTTGCCTAAAAGCACAGATGCGCGTTTGGTAACATAGAGGAAGCTGGTGCCATGAAAGCCATAACGCCTGGCGGCATACTTGGTATACCACTCGTAGGGGGCCGCATAAAGATAACTTGTTTCCGGCATAGTTTGATGCCATGCGGTATCCATAATCGCACAATGCGGAATGCCCGGCAGCACTTTCTGTGCAGCTTCTATACCCATGATATTTGCTGGATTGTGGAGTGGCGCCAGATCTTTTACTTCGTTGATAGTTTTAAGCACTTCCGGCGTAATAATTACTGATTTTGTAAATTTTTCACCACCCTGAACCACGCGATGTCCCACAACTTTTATTGCAGCCATATCAGAAATAACTCCGTGTTCTTTGTCGGTAAGTGTTTTGATAATCAAATTGACCGCATCTGTATGATTCGGACAATCCTGTTTGAGCGTAAAATCCGCTTTACCTTTCGCTTTATGCTCTATCCATGAACCAGGGAATGTTACTTTTTCAACAACACCAACCGCAAGCACATCCCGGGCATCCCAGTCATAGACCTGATACTTTGCGGACGATGATCCGCAATTCAACACTAAAATAACCATACGAGCCTCCATGTTTTAATTTCCTTTCATTCTACCTGATTAAGCGGCTCTGTGGACAGTGGGTAATTGGCGGAAATCCAGCATCGCGTTCTGGAATAAAACTGAAGTGCAAAAACCGTGCAACTTTTTTTTAAGCGGGTGGTCTAACAGGCACATGGAAACGGTGCGTTATAAATGGCCGCAGAGCCTTCAAAAAGTGCAAACAAAGTACTGTGCGGGCTGTGGCCACGGGGTAATACACAGGCTTATTGCCGAAATTATTGATGAAATGGGCCTGCGCGAGCGGGCAATCATTACCAATCCGGTTGGTTGCGCTATTTGGGCGGATTTGTACTTCAATTTTGATTCAGTACAGCCCCCGCATGGCCGTACGCCGGCGGCAGCGACGGGGGTTAAGCGTGTGCTGCCTGATCATCTTATAATCTGCTATCAGGGAGACGGTGATATTGCCGCTATCGGTACGGCAGAAATGATCCATGCGGCAAATCGCGGCGAAAAATTTACTACCGTATTTGTAAATAATGCAATTTATGGCATGACAGGCGGGCAGATGGCGCCTACCACTCTTTTAGGACAAAAAGCATCAACGGCTCCGGCTGGGCGGGATCCAGACAATGGCGGCATGGGGTATCCAATCCGTGTGGCGGAACTTCTTGCATCGCTTGACGGCACACGTTATCTTGCCCGCGGCGCGGTAAATAGCCCAGCGCACATTGCAAAAACTAAACGGTATATACGAACAGCTTTTGAAGCGCAAATGGCCGGAAAAGGTTCAACTCTTGTTGAAGTGCTTTCACCTTGTCCAACAAATTGGGGGATGACGCCGGTTAAAGCTATAGAATGGCTTGAAAAAGAAATGATGGCGGTGTTTCCGCCTGGAGAAATAAAAAATACACTTTAATAATTAAGGGGTTAATGATGAACAGAATGGAAAAGAAAACAGAGCGTTCGTTTTTTGCCGGTTTCGGTGGACAGGGGATTGTTTCGTTGGGACAGTTGTGGGTGTCTTGCGCGATGAAAGAAGGTAAAAACGTAACCTTTTTTCCGTTTTATGGAGCGGAAAAACGCGGCGGCGTGGCGCGTGCCAGCGTCATTGTTTCTGAAGGCGAGATTGCAAGTCCGCTTGTAAGCCGTGCTGATTCAGCGTTAGTAATGAATGAAGAATCTTTGCCCTTGTGTGAAGAGGTGCTTCGTGAAGGAGGTGTGCTGGTGGTCAACGCGACGCTTGTTAAAAAAGAGCCGCAGCGCACAGATATCCGCACGATTAAAGTGGCTATTCAGGATATTGCCGAGCGTGTAGGGTCAAGCCGCTTTGCCAATATGGTAGCTTTTGGCGTGCTTGCCAAAGTTACCGGAGCACTTTCACTTAAAAAAATCGAGGCGGCGTTGCGCGGATTTTTCCCGCATGATAAACACCGTTTTATCCCGCTGAACCTCCAGGCAATACAAGCCGGGTTTGAAGCCGCACTCATGTAATCCCCTTGCGCGGGCGCTTCGCGCCCTGTCGCACGGCCTTTCCTGGGTGAAGGGGGCGCGAGCTGGCGAGCGCGTCCCTCCGGTAAAGTTAGTGGGCAGTGGGCAGTGGGCAGTGAACAGTGGCTTCTGGCCGGAATACGTTACCTAG
>JAITHM010000036.1 GCA_031279965.1 Spirochaetaceae bacterium | reverse complement strand
CTAGGTAACGTATTCCGGCCAGAAGCCACTGTTCACTGCCCACTGCCCACTGCCCACTAACTTTACCGGAGGGACGCGCTCGCCAGCTCGCGCCCCCTTCACCCAGGAAAGGCCGTGCGGCGATGGCGGGCGCTTCACACAATTTTGCTCTGGTATACTTACTTAAGGGATGCCTATTTTATTGAGGGGCCAATACCGGAAGAGCGCCTTTCCAGTAATTGCGCGAATGGAGATTGGGCCCCAAGTCCGGGAATCGTTGGTGTTGCTCCGGTCGTCAGAAAGCACAAAACATTGATCTTCACCAAGCACTATTTTGGGCAGTGTGCCGGAAAAAGGAATAGCCTCGTTCCACAGTGACGAAACTTGGGGAATGTCAATTTTGTAGAGCCGCTTGCCAGAAAGTTCATACTCAGTAAGCGTGTAGGGGCTGTCTGCAGAGCGCACCTGCATAATAAAGTTCGCCATAGAGACCTCGTCGCCCGGCAACGCGATGACCCGTTTAATAAAAAAACGGTCTTCCCCGCCTGACAATCCCGCCCGCCCCACGGTAAAAAACCGGATAAGCTTATCAGCTATGTGAAAGAAAATATTCTGTCCGCTGGACATGTCAATCGACACAATATCGCCCCGTTTATAAGGCAATCCCTCAAAAAATGGTAATTCTTCAAAAATTCCCCGTATGCTAAAGGCAGAAAAAATAAACCGGTCACCTGGGCTTATTGACGGCTGCATCGATGTGCTGCGCATCACAATCATAGGGAAAAACACATTTGTCAGCATGATGTAAGCAAACACAATAAGGATTATTTTCAAAACCAGTAATCTTAAACGGGAAACATACGTTTTTTGATCGGCATATGAATATTTTTTCCATTTGTTAAACATAAATCACCTGATTTTTCCTGCCCGGCTCCAGCGTTGAAGATCAAAAAAACGCGCCTCCGGTGAACGCCGTCCTGTTTCTGTTGTTTCGTAACCGGGCCAAAAAATAAACAGTCCCTGCCCTAAAATCTTTGTTTTTTTGACTGCCCCAAAAAACCTGCCGTCTAGCGAATTATCGCGGTTATCGCCAAGCGGCAATATCCGTCCGGCGGGCACATACCAGCCGAGATTCCAGTAATAGAACGATCTATACCGTCTGTCCCATGGAGCGATGGTTCGTGCTATGCTTAATCTGAAAAATTCTTTTGAATATTCCTCCATTTGGTAGCCGAATGCCTGTTCAGAAACTTCATATTCTTCTGTAGGAGGCAGAACAAGCCCCGCGTCAAACCACATATCGGAACGGACGGCATTAGCATGCGCCGTGTAGTCGGCATCGGTTGCAAGCCTCCGTATCGTATGTGTCCAGCGGCGTTGTTTGTTGTATTCGCGTTCGGCAACACGGCGATCTTCTCCGGCAAACTGAATAAACATCTCGCCGCGCCGGTTGAATATCCTGTCGCCACCCACGCCCACCGCCCGTTTGATAAGATAATGCTCTCTGGGATTGCCATTCTTATCTTTATCAATGTCAATAGCGGAAAGGGTAAGCATAAAGATAATGCGCTGGGCAATATCAAACGCTGTTCCCCGCGAGATATATTTTGGATTTTCAAAAATGATTACATCGTTGCGCTGCGGCGTAATGGGCGAAGGCAATTTAAGCAAACCTGGCAGCAACTCAGGACCATAAACAAGTTTATTGACAAAAATTCTGTCGTGTATGAGCAAAGTATCAATCATCGATCCAGAAGGAATTTGATACGCCTGAAACAAATACTGATTGATTATCAATACAACAGTAGCAGCCCAGAGGAAAGATTCAACCCAATCAACAAAAACGCTTTTCCGTTCCTGTTTTTCGCGTTTAAGCCGCTTTTTGCGCCTTCGCTTGGTAAGAAACTGCTCCGTTACCGTTTGTATACGATCAAAAAAGTCTTTCGGTGCCCCATCCGCCGCTACCATGCTTTAACCTATCACCCCTCAGGCAAAAACGTCAAGCGGTGTGTCAACGGTAGGGCAGCGGCAGACTGCCGTCTTGCCTGTTCCAGGTTTTGGGACAGGCTCAGACGTAAATGAGCCGGAATTTTATAAAAAGAGCGACAGCACAAAGACGCCTGCCATGGCGCAAACGCCTTCTACCAACGTTACGACAGTTTGTGTTTTGTACCCCTGCTCTGTTTTAAGAGCGCCAAAGTTGGTTACAACCCAGAAATACGAATCGTTGGCGTGGGAAACCGTCATTGCGCCGGCACCGATTGCGATAACGGTCAGCGCGGTTCTTTCCGGCGTATCCAGTCCAAGGCCGCCAAGGAGCGGCGCGACAATGCCTGCCGTTGTTGTAAGCGCCACTGTTGACGACCCCTGCGCCGACTTGAGTATTGCGGAAAGCAGGAACGGAAAGAAAATTCCTGCGCTTGCAAGCAGCGTTGAATTTTCTGTGATGTAAGCTACCATGCCGGAAACCGAAATAACGCGCCCAAGCACGCCGCCCGCCGCCGTTATAAAAAGTATCGGGCCGACGGTTTTAAGCGTTTCGTTGGTAAGTTCGTAAAACTTCGCACTCTTGCCGGCCTGCGCAAGCTGAATTGCGGCAAAAACCACGCCGACGGCAAGCGCGATGACGGGCGTTCCCAAAAATGCGGACGCGGTAAAAAGCGTTCCCTGCCATTTGGCAAACGACGCTATCGAACCCAGCGCCATCAGCAGAATTGGAATGACAATCGGCGCAAGGCTTATAAAGCCGCCTGGCAGCTTTCCGTAACCTGCCGCGATTTCTTCATAACTTTTCTGTACGCCGTCGTTGGAAATGTCTTCGGATGATTTTATGCGCTTTCCAATATAGTTTGCATAGACAAGAGCGCCGGCAAGCGCGGGAATGGAAACAAGCACACCGAGCGCCATGACCAAAAGGAGGTTGTGTCCTGCGCCCAGCGTGTTTGCCGCGGCGATAGGGCCGGGTGTCGGTGGAATAAACACGTGCGACGCATACAGGCCCGACGAAAGCGCCACGGTCATGGCAACGCCGCTTACCCGGGTGCGCCGGACAAGCGCCTTGCGTATCGGGTCAAGTATTACAAAGCCGGAATCGCAAAAAACGGGAATAGACACCACCCAGCCCATAAGCTGAATACCCAGAACGGGCCGTTTCGCGCTTACGATTTTGATGACCATGTCGGCCAGCTTAAACGCCGCGCCCGTCGCTTCGAGTATCGTGCCGATAAGCGCGCCCAGAATGATTACAATGCCAATGCTGGTAAATGCCCCCGAAAAACCGGCGCCGATAACATTGGCAATGCCCTGGGTGGTTTTTCCATCTATGGTTACGTTGACCAGCGGTATTCCGGCGAAAAGGCCAAGAAGCAGCGCGGCAGACATAATCGATATAAACGGATGGATTTTGAATTTTGAAATGGCAACGACCATTCCAACGACCGCGATTACAAACGCGATAATTAATGAAAAACCTGTCATAATAACTCCAATTATTTCAATTATATTTTTAGAGCCTGGGGTAGTCAACCATAGTTAAAGAAAAATTCAGATTTCGGGTGGGGGGGACAGACTTATGCAGATAGAGCAGCCAGGCAGAGTAGACAAAGCTTAAAAAATTAATGACAATCACTATATATGGTGCAAAAAAATAATTGTTCACTTGAAACTAATATTGTTCGAGGCAGCGAATATTTTGAAGAGCGTACAGGCGCCATAAGTACGCCGGTTTTTCAAAGCGCAAGTTTTCGCCATCCGGCGCTGGGGCAATCAACAGGTTTTGATTATAGCCGTGGCCCAAATCCTACCCGGCAGGTGCTTGAAACAACGATGGCGCTTCTTGAACATGGCCGGTATGGCCTTGCCTTTACGTCAGGTATGGGGGCGCTTTCGGCGCTTATCAAGCTTTTTGCTCCTGGAGATCATTTTATTGTATCAGAGGATCTTTACGGAGGAACGTACCGGCTGTTTCATGATTATTATGAACCATACGGTTTTACATTTTCGTTTGTTGATACAAGCGATTTTTCCCTGATAGAAGCGGCAGCACGGCCTGAAACGCGGGTTATTTTTATTGAAACACCGTCCAATCCCATGATGAAAATAACTGATATTAAACGAACTGCTGATTTTATTCATAAACACGGCGGTTTTTTAGTAACAGACAATACATTCTTAACTCCGTTTTTTCAAAACCCGTTGGACTTAGGCGCAGATTTTGTTGTACACAGCGGCACAAAATATCTTGCCGGACACAACGATACCCTTTCAGGCTTTATTGTACATTCAAGTGACGTGCATAAAGAGAAGCTTGAGAACATCCACATGAGTGAAGGAGCCGCGCTTGCGCCATTTGACGCATTTCTTACCTTACGCGGCATTAAAACGCTTGCGCTCCGTATGAGAAAACATGCAGAGAATGCTGTGGTCATTGCGCCCTGGCTTGCCCGCCATCCGGCGGTAGAAAAAGTCTTTTGGACAGGGTTTCAAGACCATCCCAGCATTGAAATTTCTCAAAAACAATCCCGCGGGCATAACGGCATGATTTCATTTTACCTTAACGACGAGCGCAAGGTTGAGCCTCTCCTGCGGCGCGTCAAACTGATCCTTTTTGCCGAAAGCCTTGGCGGCGTTGAATCACTTATCACCTACCCGTATGTACAAACACATGCGGCAATACCTGATGCTATGCGTAGAGCTGCCGGCGTAAATGAACGGCTTATACGGCTTTCTGTTGGTATAGAAGACGCACAAGACCTGATTGCCGATCTGGATCAGGCGTTACGGGATTAACATGATGCGCATCTCGACAAAAGGCAGATATTCACTTATCGCGCTTCTCTATATTGCGCTCCTTAAAAAAGGGAACTATGCCAGTGCACGGGAAATTTCTGATGCAACAGGAATTTCTGAAGGCTACCTTGAACAGCTCTTTATCGCGCTTCGTAAATCAGGAATTATACAAGGAGTGCGCGGCCCGCAAGGAGGTTATTTCCTTGAACGGGATGCAAATTATATAGCAGTTGGTGAAATCCTACGTTCAGTTGAAGGCTCGCTTTCGCCAACTGAATGTGTCAATTCAAGATCTTGCCCGAATGAACAGACGTGTTCAAGCCGTCAAACATGGGATAATTTGAATGAGGGAATACGCAGTTTTGTCGATTCGATTACACTGGCAGATTTAGTTCATGATTATGCTGTCAACGATGAACCGGAGTATGCAATATGAGGATTTCATCGCGGGGGCGCTATGGTGTACGGCTTTTGATAGACCTTGCACAGCATGCCATAGATAGTCATGTTACCCTTGCGAGCGTTGCCGCTCGGCAGAATGTGCCTGTTCGTTACCTTGAGCAGGTGGCAATTATCCTGCGTAGAACAGGCTTTATCAGATCGGTAAAAGGAGCTTCCGGCGGGTATTCACTTGCGCGGGATCCTGCGGAAATTGTTGTTGGCGATGTTTTGCGCACGCTTGAAGGAGATATGCTGATTATCGATCCGCCCCTTCCCGGTGAGTGCGAAACTAAATATGCGGCAACGGTGCGGCGTGTTGTGTTTGATAAACTGAATAAAAAAATTGCCGCCATCATTGACAGAGAAACCATTGCAACATTAATTGGCGCTGACATAGCTAACGAATCATATATGTATTGTATTTAGTTAATCATGCCCTGGATTTGATCCAACACGCTCTATGGCAACTTTTACCGCATGTTTAAGACTTGCTGAATATTCTGGGTCACTAAGGCCGTCCGATTGATAGATACTACCAAGCAAAGAACAGCGATAGCGAGGCTGAAGTGAATTAAGCGCCATTGCCGCTATATCAAGAATACAGTCATTACAGAGGCAGATTTTTTTTGGATACGCGGCAAGCTGCCGTCCAATCTCGGTAATAACAAGCTGCCGCCCCTCATCAACAAGATTTTCAAATTCATAATTGTTAATATCAAACATAAACCCTCCATAATCTTTTTGCCGCCTTAAGTATACCTGGTAACAGATACCCTGTCCACTGCTTTGAAGCTCTTTTTATGCGGATTTTTAGTATTTTTACCGGATAATTGTTACTGCTCAGCACGACAGAGCCTAAAATTTATTTGGTACTATCCGATAAATTAAATAGCTTATGGAAAAACATCTAAATTATGAAGACAACATATTCATTCTGAATACGCGAATTCGAATGGTCTCTGACTTGCTGCTCCTTGATGCAGACCCGGAGCTTTACCTTGATAAGACAATCGAAGATCTGGATTTTATTGGAGAAACGGCGAAATTTATTCTTACAGGCCTTATGGCAAACCGTCAGCTTATTGAATGGGATGAACAGCTTCATAACCTTTATGATACTGAAGAGCGCTTTTTTGACCTTTTAAGCCGCATACTCAATGGGAAAGCATCTTTTTCGATAGATAACTTTCCGCGTATAGCAGAAATTACCGGAGCGCTGGCCGCGGCCTGCACCGAACGGCAGAAAATCATCAAAGAACACATGAGCGAGGCACTGACAACAACCAGCGATCCCCGCGTTGTTAGTGTTGATGAACTTGCCGCATTGCTCACTGATATGCGATGAGGATTACCGGCGGCACACTGGCCGGACGCCGGATTCTGTGCCCTGCCGGAGTAATACGTCCTGCCATGGACAGAATGCGCGAATCTGTTTTTGCCGTGCTGGGCGATCTTTCCCGTGCATCGTTTCTCGATTTATTTTCAGGCTCAGGGATTATCGCGCTGGAAGCAGCGTCGCGGGGGGCGGATCCTGTCGAAGCGGTGGAAGCCGATGTGGGAAAGCGCAGCGTTTTGCTTTCTAATACCGCCCTTGCTCCCTGCCGGATTACCTGCCGGTTTATGCCTGTTGAACGGTATATAAAACGCATTAAAACCAAAAGATTTACCCATGTATTTTGTGACCCGCCGTTTCCCTATCAGTATAAAACAGAACTTGTCTGTTCACTTGCCGCATCACCGCTGATTGAAAGCGGGGCGCTCCTCCTGCTCCATTACCCGCGTACTGAAACACTCGTTCTTGACGGATGCGGTTTTTCGCTGACAGAACGCCGCGAATATGGCCGTTCACGAGTTGATTTTTTTAGGCGTGATTAAACAGCGTAAGCACGGCGCTTACGCTAAACGGCAGAAGGATGTTGTCAAAGTCTTCGATGGGTAATGCTTCGGCAGTTGTGCCTGCCAGCGCGGCGACAAGGGCTTCTTTCCAGCTGCCGGTTACAAGGCCGGTTATTCCGGCAATAACAAAAAAACAGGCCAAGGAACCTTCCAGACTCTTCCCGCATAGTATGCGGGGCCGGCATCTGCCAAAAAGCCGTCCTGCAAGCCCTGCAAGGCTGTCACCTGCGGCAAGCGCGTAAATGCCCAGCGCGGCAGTGTGTGGGTCAAAACAAAGAAGCACACACAGCGCGCCTGCTCCCAGCGTGATTGGTCCCAGCACAAAACGGTCTTTGTCGCGCCGGTGCGAGGCAAAAAGGGTGATTTGCGCGATGCAGACCGCTGGTTTCCAGACCGGCGGCCGAGTATGAAAGCGCAAGCTTTCAACAAACGCAAAAAAGACTATTCCCGAAGACAGCAGCAGCACAGCAAGCGGATAGCTAAACGCAGCGAGCGCCGGGGTAAATACGATAAGTATGTGGAGGCTTTTTCTAATAACAAGTTTCTTTGCGTCATATAAGTTTATCATTTATCCAACTATAGAGTAATATCAACACCATTGCAATGAAGGCGGCGGCCGTTTAACAAGGCTGCCTGCGGTAAACGCCTTGAAACTATTGCGCGGATGGACTAGGATAGCATCGGGAGAGATGACCGAGTGGCCGAAGGTGCACGATTGGAAGTCGTGTGTGCCCGTGAGGGCACCGAGGGTTCGAATCCCTCTCTCTCCGATATTTCTGTTCTAAAAAAGTTCCTGTCTTTTAAGATAGTTTGCCGCGTTAAAACGGCCCCGCAGGCCGGTCATTGAATCGCCGGTTGTGATAGTTCTGATAATATTTGCTGAAAGCTCTGCCGAAGAGACAAGCTCGATGCGGGGAATTTTTTGCAAAACTTCCGGGGACAAAAGCACAGTATCAGTTACAATAAGGTGATTCAAAAGCCTTTCTTCAAAAAGTGCGCTGATGCGTTCTGCCGCCGGATGCGAAAACGGTGCGTGAACAACAACAATATTAATTTCTGCCGGATGCCGTGCGGCAAGAGTACGAACAAGCCGTTCAACAGATGCGCCGGTATCGATCATGTCATCAACAATCCAAAGTTTTTTGCCTTCAAGCGGTTCCGCCGAAAGAATATTAATTGATTCAATGGTATTTGCCCGCGAATAATCACGCTGTTTATGCGCGATAACTAGTCCTGCGCCAAAGGCATTGGCAAAGATACGCGCTGTATTTTCACCGCCGGCGTCAACTGAACAAAACGCCCATTCTTTACGTACTGTTTCCTGTAAAGTTTCCATGTCTTTGATATAGTTATCGCAGATATATTTTGAAAGCAGATTAAAACCCGGTATATCGTCAAGCACACAGAGTGTTGGATCAAGCATGGTTGTTGATTTATCTGAATGAAGCTGATAAGTAACAATCTGTCGTACGCCAAGCGATACAAGTGTTTTAAAATGAACCCACAATCCTACCGAGTTGCGCCGTGTCGTCCTGTCGGAACGCGAACAAGAGACATACGGCTCGAATACCATGATTTTACGCGCCTGAGACCGCGAAAGCACATCAATGGTATGATAAAGCTCAATTTTTGCTTCTTCTACGCATAAGTCTGCTTCGTTCCGCGCACAGGTGGTA
Source organism: Spirochaetaceae bacterium (assembly GCA_031279965.1). Lineage (GTDB taxonomy): Bacteria > Spirochaetota > Spirochaetia > Treponematales > Breznakiellaceae > JAIRPU01. Next base: position 1,219 of record JAITHM010000036.1, on the reverse strand, counting down.
AAAAGCACGACATTGCGTCCCCGGATAGATCTGTTTAAGGAAACTTCTAGTTCGCCATCAGCAAAGCGGTCGGTTTGCAGTGCATCAACACAGTTAATTATGTCTTTCATGCCCCCTAAACTTTTATATTTAAGCAGCTGATCAACTACACGCGCTGCATAACTGTGCATCGAACGTGTGGAAGTTACAACAAATTCATGCGTCATCATGATGAGTTTCTCCTTTTTCTGTCACAACATTACCAATATGTACATTTGTTAAAAAATCACGCGCCCGCTCCGCAACGGTTTTAAGCAGCGTACCAGACGTTGCTTTTTTATGGTACTTCCACGCGGGATGATACGCAGTTATATGCCATGGGATAGCAGGAGATATTCCGGCAATAAACTGGGCGCACTGCATAAGTTCTTCAAGTGCATCATTAAAATCTGTTACAACAAGTGTTGTAACTTCAATATGCACATTAAGCGCGTATGCCCGTTCAATAAACATGAGCACTGCATCAAGATCACCGCCCAGTACATCGCGGTATTTTTCGCGGGAAAAACATTTTAAATCAATATTTGCCGCCTGTGTCTTGCGAAGGACGGCGTCCGCCGTTTCTTGTGCGGCACAACCGTTGGTTACCAGCACATTTGCTATATCATTTTGTTCTGCTTCGTGCATACAGGCAAGGAGAAATTCAGGATGAACAAGCGGCTCTGAATAGGTATAGGCAACCTGGGGAAAGCCCATTACGCTGACACAGCGGATAAGCTTCTGGGGAGTAGTAAGTTCGCCTGCTGAATTCTGATTCTGGGAAATTTGCCAATTTTGGCAGAACGGGCACTGTAGATTACAGCCGGTAAAGCCAAACGAAGGTATGTATGATCCAGGCCGGAAGTGTGCAAGCGGTTTTTTTTCGATAGGATCGATGTTTGATGCGGTAATCATGCCATAATAGGGTAGAAACAAGGCATCATTGCGGTTTTCGCGCACAGAACAACGCCCCCGCGATGCTGCGGTTAACGTACAGGTATGCGGGCAGTTAGTACACACGATTTTTCCCATTTTTTGAACTCATGTTATATTACTACAAAAGTTCCTGTACGCCTAGGATATTAAAACAGTAAATTCTCAATTTGGGCGTATCTGCGCGTACTCAGGCAAATATGGTATTATATCAAAGATGAGCCCTATTGATGATAAGCGCCATTACGGTGATGACGTTTCCATTGCA
>JAITHM010000116.1 GCA_031279965.1 Spirochaetaceae bacterium | reverse complement strand
AAGCGCGTCCATGTCTCGCCGTTAAAACGCACGCTGCCGCCCGCCGGATACAAACCCATGATGCCGTTGGGTATGCCGAGTTTGCCTTGTCCGGCAAGCGCACCTATGCCAAAGATTTCATCCCGCTGGACGCTGAACGACACATCGCGTACCGGTTCGCCAGGCATATCAACCCGCAAATGCTCGACTTCAAGAATGTTGCCGCCAGTACGAACCCGCGCGGGGCGCTGTCTTGAGTTGCTTTCAAGCTGCCGTCCAACCATCCAGCCGGCAATATCGCGGACACTCACATTCTTATTCGGCGTATCCTTTATGATATGACCATCCCGAAGGACGATTATCCGGCTTGCAACGCTGGTTACTTCGTAAAGCCGGTGCGAAATAAAGATGATTGAAATACCGGATGCGGCAAGCTGTTTAAGGCTTTCCAAAAGAAGGGCCGCTTCACTTTCGGTAAGAACAGCCGTTGGTTCATCCATAACAAGAAGGCGGACGTTTTCACGGCTTATCTCGCGGGCAATTTCGGTAAACTGTTTGTGGGCAACCGGCATCATCAACACCGGCGTTTCCGGTGCGATGGAGACGCCCAGCCGTTCTATCGCCGCACCTGCTTTTTTGCGCATAAGATCCCGCCGCAGATGAGCCATGCGCTCGCTGAAAATTTCCGCAGCAAAATTTTTCTTGACAGGCTCGCGGTTCAGAAGAATGTTTTCATCAGCTTTAAAGCCGGGAATAAGAGAAAATTCCTGATGAACCATACCAATTCCCGCTTCAATCGCGTCGAGCGGTGTCTTAAAATGCATTTCTTGATCATCAATATAGAACTTGCCTCTAAAGCCGCCGGTGCCGGAAATGTCAGGCATGCCAAAAAGAATGTGCATCAGTGTTGTCTTACCGGCCCCGTTTTCGCCAACGAGGGCGATAATCTCGCCCCTGCCAACAGAAAACGACACGTCTTTAAGAACAACCGCGCCGTAAAAATCTTTTGTTACGTTCTCTAAACGTAAAAACGCCATTCTGAACCGCCGTTATTGCGGCTTATTGAATTTAATGTTGTAATATTTTTGCGGCACTTCGATTTCTGTGGTATTCAAATAGCCTTTGCCAAAAATATACGTATCCATATAAACGAGTATTTGGTTGCGGGCGCGAACCCCGGTATTTGCGTCGATATAGAAACCGCCGTTCCAGTTGGCTCCCGGCGTAAATTCACCCAGCGCCGCATAGAGCGCGTCAGTATCGTCAAGGGTCGTACTGCCTTCGATAATCTTTTTGGCAAATTCGCCAAGTCCGGCGGAAACGCTAAACCCGTAGGAATATGCCCAGGTGCCGAAACGATCCGCACCGCCGCGCTCTACCACGGAGCTTTCGACTTTTTTCAGAATCGCGTCAAAATTGCCCGCTTCGGCGGCAAGATCAATGCCCAGCGCGCCCGGATAGCCCATCAGCGGCGACGGCAAATCAGCTTCAACAAAGATGCCGCCGTTGCTGATAAGCTGGCGGAGCAGCGGTTCGGTGTGTGCATCATTTGTACAGAAGAACGCCGTGTCTTTGCCATAAGCGGCAACCCATTGCGGGGTCTTCTCCAGAATGAATTGCTGAGCGCCAGCCTGTCCTACGTCAGAAAGCGGATCAGGTGCAGTCTCAAAAATCCAGGTAAGTCCCAAATCTTTACACGCTTCTTCCATAACTTGGCGGCGTAATCCCAACGTTTCATAACTCATGTGGCGTGGAAACGAGATGTGAATAAAATTCTTTGCGCCAAGCTGTTTGGCCGCCCAGGGAATGGTATAGCCACGCGAAATAAAATCACAGCTTAGCGCAAGATCGGCAGCCTGTTGAATAACAAGCGGATCTTCATGCGGCTCTCCGGCAAAAAGGAGAATATCCGGCCGTTTCTCACGGATGCGCTTGAACGCTTCCGCCGTCCCCGGTATTCCTTGATTAACGATGACGGCCTTCATGACCGGGTCGTCGGCAAGAGTAACAATCTGAGTGATGACTGTTTCCTGTTGATCCATGAAGCTGTCCGGGTAGATGATATGCGTTATCATGCCGCCTTCGTTGGATTTGCCGTAACGGGCAATCAGTTCCTCCGCACCGCGAAGATCATCTTCTGTCTGGGAGACCGTTCCCGTTACAACGCCGATGTGAAACGGCGCTTCTGCTTTCGCGCCGCCGCTTTTTTTTGAACATGCGCTTACAACAAGCGCCGCCGCGCACAACACCAGTGTCATGCCTTTAATTATTTTCATGCAACTCTCCTGGAAATTGCGGAGCATCTTATTCCCCGCGTAAATTCCCCGGTATTATCGCCTCAAAACCTCATCCGGTCAATACTCGTGTTCGTATTCACGACATATAGGAAACACCGGCGCTCAGACTACACTAATAAAGTAACGTGATATTTCGGCTAACCAAAAGGCAAAATCTGACACTACCCACTGCCCAAATAAGGATGCGTCTCATTGGATACCCGATACCTTGCCGTTTTAGCCGTCACTGACTATACTTACCGCACAGGAGTTATTTTATGAAGAGATTCTTTTCGGCCTTAATTTCCTTGGGCGCTCCGATGACGCTTTTTTCGCAGGAAGCGGCGGAAATGGCGGCCTCAGGGGGCAACAATATAAAGTATATCGCGGCGGCACTCGCGGTTGGTATCGCCTGTATTGGGGGCGGTATTGCGGTAGGGCACATTGGCGCTGCGGCGATGGGCGCGATGAGCGAAAACGCTGAACTTTCCGGCAAAGCAATGCCTTTTGTTGGTCTTGCCGAAGGTATTTGTCTGTGGGGTTTTCTTGTCGGCCTTCTCATCCTGATTCTCTAGCGGCTTTTCCGTGGATTATTTTTTTCTGGGTGAACGCGATCTTCTTACCGCATTCCGGTTTGCCGGCGTTGATGGCCGTCCGGTTGGCAATGCCGAAGAAGCCTGCGCTGCATTTAAAGAGATTACACGGGAAGATAATCAATGCGCCGCGTGCAAGATTCTCATTTTAAGTGAACAGACGGCAGACTGGCTGGGAAATGAACTTCCCTCATGGCAGCTTTCGGGCAAGTATCCGTTGATTGTCGAGGTGCCTGGTTTGAACGGGCATATTTCAGGACGCACGACCCTTGTTGATTCGATCCGGGAAGCGATAGGTATTCATGTATAAAACATTTGGCTTTGCCGGTTTAGGCCTTATGGGCGGCTCTTTTGTTAAAGCATTGCGGGCATTTTATCGCTCCCGGGGCGAAGAAATATTGATACTTGCCCTAGATAACGATGTGGAGGCGCTTGTTGAGGCAAAAGCATCTGGTGATATTGACGAAGGTGCCTCCACAAACGAAGCGGCAGCGCTGCTTTCCCGGTGTGATATCGTGTTTATTTGTCTTTATCCGCGGAGCAGCATCGCGTTTTTAATTAAACATCGTGCTGATTTTAAAAGCGGCGCTCTTGTAACGGATATTTCTGGTGTTAAAACAGAACTTCTTAAAGCATTGCCAGATATTTTGCGGGATGACATTGATTTTATCTGCGGACACCCTATGGCGGGAAGCGAAAAAGAAGGTTTTATGCATGCTGATGCGGCAATTTTTAAAGGCCGGAATTATATTATTATGCCGCTGCCTTCAAATAAATCTGAAAATTTGCACCGTTTTAAAGAACTTTTAATCAGTATTGGCTTTGAACGGATTACCGAAACTGATTTTGCTTCTCATGATCATAAAATCGCTTTTACCAGTCAGCTTTGCCATGTTATCGCATCAGCATTGGTTGACAGCGCCGAGGATACCGAGATTACCGCATTTGGCGGCGGCAGTTACGAAGATTTAACACGTATTGCGATGATCAACGCACCGCTCTGGACAGAACTTTTTCTCGCCAATAAAGAAGAGCTTCTTGCTCACATCGCCGGTTTTGAAGCATCGCTTACAAAGTTTAAAACCTATATCCTTAAAAGTGATGAAGCTTCGCTTGAAGCGGCGCTGCGGCATGTACGTGAAAAACGAATCGCAATGACCAGGCGTGAAACACATATCAGGATGGCTCATCAATGAATCCATTGCGTACACCATTCCGTTATACGTTCAACTACGCAACATTTTGGCTTATCGGCATAAATGTATTTGTCTATTTGCTACAAAAAATTTCTGGCGACTATGTGTCATCGTTCTTTGCATTGAATGTATTTAATGTTATTAATGGCAAAATGTTTTGGCAGTTTATAAGCTACATGTTTGTGCACAGTACCGCAGGCTGGTCACATCTTTTTTTTAACATGCTGGCATTATTTATTTTTGGCATG